>NZ_NFJG01000045.1:0-29060 GCF_002159755.1 Bacteroides sp. An269 | reverse complement strand
GTGCTTTGGGCGATTTTTTGGCCCTTTTCGCTCCTGTTCTTCGTCAGATAGCCCGCTATCTTCCTCATCACAGAAGCGAAAATGCCTCAAAAACTCATCCCAAATCATCACACGATAAATTCAAAACAGCTTCTAAAAAATCAATTTTTTTCTCACAATAGCCGCTGCCTTGTGAAAGGTGGCGGCTGTTATACTTAATGAATTCCTGCAAACAGTCATACCCTTGAAAAATGAATATATACTGCATCAACGGTTGAATATATACTGCATTCGCTTACGGATATATACTTCATCGGCAGATGCAGTACTACTGCGTTTTCAACTCGGCCGGATTGGCTGATGACGGAATTCATATCATACTTTATACAAACGTTTTTCGGTTTAAATATCATATTGTTGACAAGTGATTAGGCCTTTCCTTGTATGTATGTGCCGAAATGACAGATTCATTATGAAAATAGAGCGATTTACTGATAAGATAATCTGGTTGGTTGATAGTTTTTGGTATGGGATGAAAGAGCGCTTAACTTTGAAACATCATTAAAACAAAGAAGATATGAAAAGATACATTTGTAGTTTGTTGTTGGGGATGGCTTTCGGCGGAGAAATGTTTGCCGTGGCAGATAATTTTTCTGCTTTTCTTTGGCAAGCAGAAGAACAGGTAAAGGAAGTCCCCAACCCGGAGAAGATGGCAAAAAGGCGAACGGACGAAATGAACGAACTTTTGCAATTAAGCGAAAAGCAATACAAAAAAATATATAAGCTTTACTTGAAACAGGAAAAAGAAAAAGTGGAAAGGATGACAGAAAGACATCTGCCTGAAGGAGGGCGTCCCCCAATGCCTCCTGAAGGAGGAGGAGGGATGCCTCCACAAGGCGGAATGCCTCCGAGAATGGAAGGAATGCCACCTTCGATGCCCATGAAGAATGAACGGGAAGATATGCAGAAACAGATAAAAAAGTTCGACAAGAAGTTAAAGAAGATTCTAACTGACGAACAATATGAAATTTGGTCTTCCCGAACTCCTGCAGGGAAAGAGGACGAGATGTTGGTACCGGAAATGCTGATGGAATGAAAACGATAATAATATGGAGTGTGTTTGTTTTGTCAGTTATCAGTTCCTGCCAGCAAGCAGACATCGAATATTATCCGATAGAAAAGCATCATTTGGGGGAAACTTATACCTCATACACAATAAATAATGTGATGCAAAGCGATTCGGCAGGAGTGGTAGTATTCAATTTTTATCCCGAAGAAGTAACCAGTCTGTCGTATATCAATTACGATGAAGCGACATGTGTCTTTACTTTTCACCGGGGAGAAACGGCCGACTATCTTATTTCCTGGGATTATGAAACAGACGGCAACTACGTGGAAGTACAGTATGGACAGAATGCGATGTGGTATACCGTTAATGAACAAAAACACACAGGCGAATACCTCTTACGGGCGAATGACGGTATGTCAGTGCGTATGTGCATGCGGTCGGGAGGAAGTATGTATATTGAAAATGGGGAAACGTTTTATCAGGCAAATGTGACAGTGATGAAGTTTTCTATTGAAGAAGCGGCAGAAGAATAACCGCCGCTTCTTTTTATTTGTATCTTTGCCGTTGTTTTATGAACAAATAAAAGAATGATGAAAAAACGGACAAAGAATATTCTGAAAATAACCAGTTTGTCGGTCGTTGCACTGATTGTTCTGGCGTTGGGAGGCATAGCTTTGGCGGTTAATTTTATATTTACGCCCGAAAAACTTACTCCAGTGGTATTGAAGGTATCCAATCAGGTCTTGAATGCCAAATTGGATATGAAAAGTGTGGAATTGACTTTCTTTTCCACATTTCCCCGTTTCGGACTGAAACTGACAAATGGAAGTCTGGTCTCGAAAGCGTTGAAAGACACATTGTGGCAGAAAACAGATTCATTGGTCGCGTTCGACAAGTGTGTGGTGGTAGTTAACCCGTTGGATTATTTGTATAAGAATAAAATTACGGTTAATTATCTGGGATTGGAAAATGCCTCTGTCTATGCTTATAAAAGTAAGGAAGGGGTGGCAAACTGGGACATCATGCAGGTTGACACTTCTGCTGTGGCAGCAAAGGATACGGTAACGGCAAAGCCCCTGACGGGAGGCATTGACATCCGCCGGGTTTCGCTGAAACATGCAGATGTGGTTTTTGACGACCGCGACACCCGGTTGTATGCCAGCTTGCAGAATGCTTCTTTAGGATTGCGTGCCGCTCTGCATAAGGAACGTTCGCGATTGTCGTTGAAGTTTAAAAACGATAACATTATTTTCTGGCAAGACGGTCAGTTGTTGCTGCACCGGATAGCTGCAGAGTTGGATACCGACCTTGAACTGGAACGGCAAACACGTAAACTGGTGTTGCATGATGCCGGCATCAAGGTCAACGGTATTCATTTTGATGTGAAAGGGACATTGCAGGGCGATACGGTTCGTCGGGCACTGGCTGTAGATCTCACATACGGTCTGCATGCTCCTACGCTTGAAACGGTACTGAGCATGATACCCGAAAGTATTTTAAAACGTGAAAGCATGACTGCCAAGGGGGAAGTGATGATGCGGGGAACGGTAAAAGGCTGGTACGGGAAAAAACAGGTACCTGCTGTCACACTGGATGTCCGTATCAAGGATGCTTCTGCCAAATACGATAAATTGCCCTATGGAATTGACCATCTCTCGGCAGATTTTCAAGCTTTTGTAGACCTGATGCGTCAGAAACCTTCGTATGCCGATTTGAAAATTTTCCGTTTCCAAGGTGCACATACCGATGTATTGGCAGATGCGAAGGTGGATGATTTATTGGGTGATCCGGTGATTACGTTCAATACCCAATCAAAGATAGACCTGACTTCGTTGGCACAGACTTTCCCGTTACAACAGGGAGTAACTATCCAAGGAGCTGTCGAAGCAAACTTACAGTTGAAGACACGGTTGTCATCTATTAAGAAACGTGATTTGGGACGTATCCGGGCGGCAGGTAAAGTCACGATGAATGACATGTCGCTGCAAGATACAGCCAAAGGCTTCGAGTTTACCAGCGATGCATCACTGGCATTTTTAGGCAATGATTTCTTGGCCGCCCGTGCTCAGATAAGCAAGCTGGTGTTACGCTCTCGCCGTCTGGATGCCAATCTTTCCAGCCTTACCGCTACAGCAAAAACAACCAATCCGCAGGATACGGCACGAATAGCCAAAATGGATTGCAAGGTGGAATTGAATCAATTGAAAGGGAATATGGGAGATTCATTGGCTGTGTTTTGCAAGAAGACTACTGCCACTATCAGTCTGGAGCCAGGACAGCGGAATCCTTCCATGCCACGTATCGGGCTTTCAATGGAGGCAGATACATTGTTTGCACGTGCAGGCGATATCCGGTTCGGTATGGACAAGGCAGGGTTTGGCGTATCGGCAGAAAAGGTGCGCGATTCATTGTGGATACCTAAAGGCATCATTGGTTTCAATCGCCTGAAAGTAAATGTTCCTCAATTTGCTTTGCCTGTCCGTATGCGCAAGACGGCACTTACTGTAGGCGACCGTCGGATAACATTGAAAAATGCCAGTTTCCGTATTGGCCGTTCCGATTTGACAGCAAGTGGTGTGGTTTACGACTTATATGGCGTAATGAAGCATCATAAGGTATTGCGTGCCCAGTTGGATGTGTCTTCGCACAACCTTGATTGCAATCAGTTGATTAATGCCCTCAGTTTTCCGGCAGACACGGTGGATACGGAAGAGGCTGCAGAAGAGAAAGTGGATACAGCCTCGGCAATGAAATTGTTTATCGTGCCGAAGAACATAGATTTCGAACTGCAGACAAATTTGAAACGTGTACGTTACGACAAAATGGTATTCGAAAATGTACGTGGTGAAGTAAACGTTCGGGATCAGGCTGTGCACCTCAATGCTTTGCGGATGAAAGGATTGGATGCAAGTATGTTTGCAACAGTGGTTTATCGGGCCACAGAGAAAAAGCGAGGATATGCGGGATTTGATTTCAGGCTGCGTAGAATCAATATCGGTAAACTGGTTGATTTCATTCCTTCGTTGGATACCATCGTGCCAATGCTTCGTTCGTTCAAAGGGCAGGTCAATTTTGATGCTGCGGCAGAAGCCCGGCTTGATTCGAACATGAACATCAAAATACCCAGCCTGCGTGCCGCAGTCCGTATCGATGGTGACAGCTTGGTATTGATGGATGGGGAAACTTTTTCCGAGATATCAAAAATGTTGAGGTTCAAAAACAAGAAACGGAATGTGTTCGACAGCATATCAGTTAATGTAACGGTGAAAGACGGTAATGTGACGGTATATCCGTTTGTAGTGCAAATAGACCGTTATAAAGCTGCAGTGGGAGGGACACAAGGATTGGATATGAATTTCAATTATCACATATCCATTTTGAAATCGCCTTTGCCTTTCAAGATGGGAGTTACCATAACGGGCAATCTGGACAAGATGAAATTCAAACTGGGTAAAGCGAAATATAAAGATGCGGTTACACCGGTGGCCATCCGGCAGGTAGACAGTACGCGGGTTAACTTAGGACGTGACATCGTGAACGATTTTCGGAATATCGTGAGGCGGAGAGAATAGCCTTACCGAAGTATTTTGGGGAAGCGGAAGGCAAAAATAAGGGTACAACAGATGGCTGCTGTTGCATCTGAAATGCCTTCTGCTGCAAATACACCATGCACACCCATGATATGTGGAAGGACAAGTGCCAAAGGAACCAGAAGAAAGACTTTTCGCAAAAGGGCGATGAAAATGGATACTTTTGCCTGACCCAGTGCCACGAACATATTTTGGCAAGTACGTTGCAAGCCGAATATGGTCATACCGGCAAGGAATATGGGCATCATTTGACATACAACGGTTATTAGTTTTTGATCGGTAGTAAAAGCGCCAGCTATGACTGAAGGAAACAGTATCATAAACACAATCAGCACAAAGTTGAATGAAAACATCGAGATAAGCGCAATCTTGAAACACGATTTGACACGATTGAAATCGTGATGTCCGTAGTTATAGCTTACAATAGGGACAAATCCTTGTGCAAATCCGGTTAGTGGAACACTGACAATCATCATTGCACTTTGCATAATAGCGAGTGCACTGACGTAGATGTCGCCAAAGCGCTCCAACGTACCGTTTAATACGAAGCTTACCAGGCTTTCAGTACTTGCCATGATAAAAGGAGAAATTCCCAGTGCCAGAACGGGAAAAAGGATGCTTTTGTGTAGCCTCATATACTGCCGTTCCAGCCGGAGGGAAGCTTTTCCGGATGTCAGGAAACTTAACGTCCAGGCCGCACTGCAAGCTTGCGACAAGATGGTGGCAAAAGCTGCTCCTTTTACTCCCATGTCGAATGTAAAAATGAACAGAGGGTCTAACGCGATATTCAGAATGGCACCTATCAGCACTGAGTACATGGCAATGGCGGGACGTCCTTGTATGTTGATAAAAGTATTGAGCCCTACCGACAATTCTACGAAGAGCGTTCCCAGCAGATAAACCGACAGGTAATCAGTAGCATAGCCGATTGTCCGTCCGGATGCACCGGTAAACAATAAAATCGGCTCCATGAAAATATATGCTATGGAGGAAGTGATAAGTGTAAAGATTATCAGTAAAATGAAACCGTTACCCAGTATTTTTCCGGCCCGTTCGCGATCGCCTTGTCCTAAGGCTATGGCTGCCAATGGAGCACCTCCAGCTCCTACGATAGATGAAAAGGCAGAAATCAGAATGATGACTGCGCTGGTCACACCGATTCCTGCCAGCGCATCAGTTCCGATGTCTGGAATATGCCCGATGTAGATACGGTCTACGAGGTTGTATAGTAGGTTTACAAACTGTGCCGCGATGGCTGGGAGTGCCATCTTGAATACCAGCGGCAGCATACGTTCGGTACCTAATCTTTCTTCATATGCATTGTTCATTGCGCCTTTGCTTGAAAAATCGTGCAAAGGTAATCAATTATTTGAATGCATAAACGAAGAGAAAGCTGGATTTTATCGCTCTTTGTTTGTGCTTTATGTCCCGGTTTTGTTTCAAACGAATATCTTCATAAGTCCATAACATCTCCTTCTGAAAACGAAGATATACTTCATAAGCTATTCCAGTTAACTGCTACAGTCCATGAAGATAACTGAAACGGCAAAGTAATATATCTTCATTTTCACCTCATTATTTTAATAATGACCGTCACATGCTTTTTGTTTTATGCCATATCCATCAGGCGGTTTGCTTGCAGGCGAATCAGCGATTCATTATATTCATCTATCAGTTCTTTCATCACTTCGTCAACTGCTTGCAAGCGTTTGATTTGTGAGGCAACTTGACCAATTTCGATTTCTCCCTCAAAGATGTCTCCTTCGAATATTCCTAACTTGGCGCGTCCCCGTCCTAAGATCTCACGAAGTTCATCTACTGATGCACCGCGCAGTTCTGCTTCTTCAACCCGTTTGTAGAATTCATTTTTCACCAATCGGGTAGGCGAAAGTTGTTTCAGTGTCAGTATCGTGTCGCCTTCGTTCAGGCGCAGGCACCGGTCTTTGAACGAGAAGTGTGCTGAGCTTTCTTCGGTTAATGCGAATCGGGTTCCTATCTGTACGCCGTCGGCTCCCAAGGCTTGTGCGGCAAGGATGCTTTCGCCAGTCGCTATGCCTCCTGCAGCCAATAGGGGCAGAGTACATGTACGGCGAATGGCAGGGATGAGACACATGGTAGTGGTCTCTTCTCGTCCGTTATGCCCTCCGGCTTCGAATCCTTCGGCTACGATAGCGTCTACGCCCGCTTCCTCACATTTGGCTGCAAATTTGGACGAAGCCACTACGTGTGCCACGAGGATATCCCGTTCGTGAAGCCAGTCAGTCCATTTCTTTGGACTGCCTGCCGAAGTGAAAACGATTTTTACGCCTTCTTCGGCGATGATTGGCATGATAGTATCTATTTCGGGATACATGAGCGGTACATTTACTCCAAAAGGCTTGTCGGTAGCTGCTTTACACTTACGGATGTGCTCGCGTAAGGTTTCGGGGTGCATTGAGCCTGCTCCCAGCAAGCCAAGCCCTCCAGCGTTGCTTACGGCAGAAGCTAATCTCCAGCCGCTGCACCATACCATTCCACCTTGGATGATGGGGTATTTAATGTTGAATAGTCGGCAAATTCGGTTCATGGTATTTTTTTAGTTAACAGTTAATAATGAATGATTTATAAAGTCCTTGCTTTGAATACCGGTTTGGTTTGTTGCGATTCAGGTTCGAAACCAAACCAATACGTAATGTCTTCGTTTTCGGCAGGCGGAAGCAGGCAGAGACGCAATTCTTCGTGATAAGTACCATTGAGCACCTCCCAATGTTCGGGAGGTAATACGTGTTTGGTACGGACGCGGTAGGCTGGTTCTTTCTTGAGCGACATGCCCGCTTCTATCCATGCAAGTGTCACGGCGGTTTCGTAAGCCGGATAGTTTTCTTGACAGAACTTATAGAGTAGGATGCCACGCCGTTCCAGGCTCATGGGCTGGTCAATGACGCCGATACGAGTCAGATGCTCCAAGAACCGGTGCAAGAATTCAGACTCTTCCACAATCAACCGGCGAGTGATTTCTTGCCAAGGTTTGGCATTGTAGAATCCGTCTATGAGGCGTGATAACATACGTGCTGTTTGAAGTTCGTCGGGAGTGATTTCGTTGGTTTTCAACACTTCGTATGGAGGAAAAGGAGAGTAGCTGATGCTTAATTCCGGGCTGCGCCGGCGCATTTCCGTTCCGGGAAGAAGCTTTAGAGATTCCAATTGAATTTCGCCGGCACGATAAGAAGCCAACGTACGGACATCATCGAATATCTCTTTTAAATGATATAAAGGTAATCCTGCTATCAGGTCGGCATGGGTTTCCAAATTGGGCAAAGCACATAAGAATTCCAGACCGGACAGGGCATCTGCCAAGTCTCCTGCTCTCCGGCTGACGGTCAGCACTTCCTGATGGAGGCTTTGAATGCCTGCCTCTAAATGTAATTGTCCCTTTGGCATGGCGGCAAGTATTTCTTTCAGCTCTTCGGATAAAAGGGCGGGATGCACTTCTAAGTGAAAACGGATGTCTGGAAATTCGCGGAATAAATCGAGTAAGGCGCGGGCATGACGGGTATTGTAATTGAAAGTCCGGTCGAGCACCCGGATATTCCGGATGTGGTGCTCCTGAATCAGGGAGATTCGCCTTCGGATGGTTTCAATGGGAAGGGTGCGTACGGGTTTCTCGCCTCCGCTTACACAAAAGGCGCATGTATTGAAGCATCCGCGTGTAGTTTCCAGTTGCACGAAAGGTTTGCTCCAATTGAAGAACGGGCTTTCTTCGGGCGGGACAAGCCGGTCGAAATGCATCACTTGTGCACGTCCGTTATCGTGGTAGGTGGAAACTGTATCCAAATAACATAAGCCGGTTATGGTGTGCCATGCTTCCGGCTTGTTCCATATTTCCAGCCAGCGTGCGAAAACCTCTTCTCCTTCGCCTCGGAATACACAGTTCACGAAAGGATAATTACGTAGGAACCTTTCATTATCTCCTAAAAATTCGGGACCTCCCAGTGTGATGCAACAATCGGGGAGCAAAGCCTTGATACGTCCCAAAGTGTGAAGTAACATTTCGTGATTGAAAAGCCAGCAGGTAGCGGCTACGATATCTGGTTTCCGGCGGAATACTTCAGCACTCGCCATGCCCGGATTTTCATTGATAGTTGCAGAAACAATGTCCCACTCTATATCGGCACGCCCGATGAGTTGGGCTTGCAAAGCAGGCAAGGCCAACGAGGAGTGCGCATACGAACTGTTCAGGTCAAGCCAAAGGATTTTCATGAGGAATTTTTATTAAAAACGCAGATTAGCTCAGATTGACGCGGATATCATATTATTTAATTATGAATCAGCAAGAATCTGGGTTAATCTGCGTTTCATAAGAAATCAAAGCAAATATTGCGAGCTGATAGATTCGTGGCTCAATACACGGCGAATCGTCTCAGCAAACATGTCGGCTATAGAAAGCTGTTTCACTTTGGCACAACGGTTTGAGTACGGGATGCTGTCGGTGAATACCAGTTCTTCCAGTTGCGAGTTTTGTACGCGTTCGGATGCAGGACCCGACATGACACAGTGGCTGGCGATGGCACGTACCGAAGTAGCTCCGGCTTCTTTCATGATGTCGGCAGCTTTGGTGATGGTACCGGCGGTATCTACCATGTCGTCTATCAGCACTACATCTTTACCCTTTACATCACCGATGATTTGCATCGATGCTACCACATTGGCTTTTTCACGTGTCTTGTGGCACAATACCAAAGGTACATCCAGGTATTTAGCATACGTACTGGCACGTTTCGAACCTCCCACATCGGGAGTGGCAATGACCAGATTTGGCAAATGTAAAGACTGGATATAGGGAGCAAAGATGGTAGAACCGTACAGGTGATCGACCGGAATATCGAAGAATCCCTGAATCTGGTCGGCATGTAAATCCATGGTAATCAAGCGGTCAATGCCCGCTACGCTTAATAAGTCTGCCACTAATTTGGCACCGATGGATACACGGGGCTTGTCCTTGCGGTCTTGTCGTGCCCAGCCGAAATAGGGGACAACGGCGATGATACGTTTGGCCGAAGCACGTTTTGCTGCGTCAATCATTAATAAAAGCTCCATCAAATTGTCGGAGTTCGGAAAAGTTGACTGTACGAGAAATACGTGCTGGCCACGAATCGATTCTTCGTAAGATACTGCAAATTCGCCGTCAGCGAAATGAGTAATGTTCATGTTACCCAGCGGGCATCCCAAACTTTTGCAGATTTTCTCTGCCAGATATCTCGAGTTTGTACCCGAGAAGACTTTAAATCTTGATGTTTCGCTCATTGTTAAATATGTTGCCTTAAAAAAGTATATATACAAAGTTACACTATTTCTTTAGCCGGACAAAACATGTATCGAAAAAACTTCTAGTCAGCCAATTTCTTCAGTTTCCTGAATTGTTCAATCAGGTCACTGTAATTATAGTCATGCTCCAGACAGAACTTGTTCCACAATCCTCCCAATACGGCACACCCTCCAAATCCGAAATCTTTTACTTGCAGGATATTGCTTTCGTCAATACCTCCCAATGCGATGACACGTTTGTCGATGATGCCGTTTTTAGCTGCAGCCCGGATTTCTTCAGGTGTGAAAGCCGAATCGTATCCTTCTTTCGATATGCTGTCGAAGATAGGACTGAGGAACACGTATTCGAACTGGGGCTTTTTCTGTTTCACTTCTTCCAGCGAATGACAGGAAGTAGTGATAGGACCTGAATAGTTGTCGGGTATCACAGAATTATGGCTGTTGATATGAATCCCTCTTAACTTATATTCTTCTTTCAGGTAGAAATTCCCATGTACGACAATACGCTTCCTGTATTTTTCCGGAATCAATGTCAGCAATCTTTCTGCATAGACCGGAGTGGAATCGGTTTTGCGTAAATGAAGAATCTCCAGTCCTTCTTCGAAAAGGGCTGTCAGTATTTTATCTTCTTCCACAAAGTAAGTGGGCCTGGTTATTACTATCAGTTTCATGTGAAAACACAATATGGTGCAGCAAAGGTAGTAATAAGTTTGTAATATTAGCGTAAGTTAAAGCAAAATCGTGTACGTTTCCATCGTTTTCAGGTCGATTTGCCATAATTTCCCTGCCAAAATGGTCCCGTAACCACAAATAATCTTGATAACTTCATGAGCTTCGACGCAACCTACCAGTCCGGGAGTAACTCCTATCACTCCTTTGGGAAGTGGGGGCATGGATAACATTTCCTGTTCATCGGGATAGAGGTCGCGGTATCTTTTTTCTCCTTTATTATATAAGAATACCGATACTTGTCCTTCGAATGCCCGGATTGCCCCGTACACATATGCTTTCCCCAGTGAGGCACACGTGTCATCAATCAGGTATCGGGTGATGAAATTGTCGCATCCGTCCACTACGATGTCATAGTCTGATATAATTGCTTTAGCATTGTCGGGTGTCAGGCGGGTAGGGTAGGCCTTTATCCGGATGGTGCTGTTCAGTGCTTCCAGCCGTTTTTGGGCTTGCAGGGCTTTGGGCAGGTTTACTTCGGCTTCAGAATAGAGCACTTGACGTTGCAGGTTGCTTTCACTTACGGTATCATCATCAATCAGCCCGATTGTTCCTACTCCGGCACCTGCCAGATAGAGTGCGGTGGGAGAGCCGAGCCCTCCTACACCTACAATGAGTACACGTGCCGCTTTCAGGCGTGCTTGTCCTTCTTCGCCAATTTCGGGAAGAAGGAGCTGGCGGTTGTATCTTTCCATTTTTTTGAATGAAAAATTAAGAATGAAGAAAGAGGAATGAAGAATCTGGTGCAGCTATATGCATAGGTCTGCGGATATAGCTGCATCGGCTTGCGGATATAGGTTCATCAGAACCCCGATTCTTCATTCATCATTCATCATTCTTCATTTTACAAAGTCGAATGAAGCATCCCAGTCTTTCCATACCGGTTCGCGTCCGGCTGCCTTTAATGCGCACTCTACTTCCATGGCGGTACGGTCGTCGCTGATATGGAATTGTTCTAAGGCCTGAGGATAAGTGTAATATCCTCCCGGTTCGGTTTTGCTTTCGGCACTCATGGTGGTTACGCCCAGCGATGCCATGTGGTCGCGGATATAAGCCGGTTCACGGGTAGAATACGAAATATCCACATCGTGGTCGAAGATACGCATGGCAAAAGTCACCTGTGCCAGTTCCTTGTCGCTCATGATAACGTTGGGCTGGAATCCTTCGTTCTCTGCGGGGCGCATGCGGGGGAAGTTGACACTGTATTTGGTCTTCCAATAGTGTTTTTGCAGATAGCGCAGGTGGTATGCCATCATCGTGACATCGGTACGCCAGTCTTCCAACCCTATCAATACGCCCATGCCGATAGAATGCACGCCTGCTTGTCCCATGCGGTCGAAGCCGTTTACGCGCCATTCGAATTTCGATTTCATGCCACGCGGATGATAGATGTTATAACGTGCTTTGTTGTATGTTTCCTGGAAACAGATGACCCCGTTCATGCCGTGTCTGGTCAGTTCGGCATATTCTTCGGTTTTCAGCGGCATTACTTCTATTTTCAGGTTCGAGAAATAGGGCTTTGCCAGATCAAGTGCTTTGGCAAGATACGGTACGCCTGCCTTTGCCGGATTTTCTCCGGTTACTATCAGCAGGTTTTCAAACGGAGCCAGTTTCTTGATGGCTTTGTACTCGTTCTCCATTTCTTCGGGTGTCAGGATAGTCCTTGCCATGGGATTGCTGATATGGAATCCGCAATACACGCACGAATTGGTACACGAGTTGGTCAGATAAAGCGGAATAAACATCGATACTGTTTTCCCGAACCGTTCTTCGGTATATTTGCGACTCAGGCGTGCCATCGGTTCCAGGTATTTTTCGGCAGCCGGCGAAACCAGTGCCATAAAGTCGTTCACATCACAGTGTGACTTGCCGAGTGCCCGCAGCACATCGGATTCTGTTTTGGAGTAGATGGCTTCGGTCGTCTCCTCCCAGCTTATTTTTTCTAATTCTTCGCTAAACATGCTATTCAATTAATAATGAATAATTAATAATTAATAATGGTGGATGCGTTTGGATTGCATTTGCTGGACTTGATTATGCTGGTTAATAGTTTTATCAGTTCAGTACAATCTGCTTGGATGGATTGGAAAGCTATATCGTTTATGTAATCCGATTCGTGTAGCAATGTCAGCCAATAGTCTGTTTCGTTAGCTTCTTTTAATGAAATATGCAGTTTATGGATAAAATCTTTTTTGCTTTCGGCAAATTCAGCTTCACGTATTAATGCTCCTATTGCTGTACCGCTTCGGAGCAATTGTTTTGACATAACATATTCTCCTTTTTGTTCTTTTAAAAAGCGGAAGGCTTTAATGATACGCAAGGCAAAAGCCACAGATTTTTGTTTGATAATGCTTTTCGACCGCATCCTTGTTGTTATTAATTATCAATTTTCTCCCATTGTTGATTATTATTAGGTTTAAACGTAATTAGCTAAAAAAGTAGACGCTCTCTCGTTGTTAATTATTAATTATTAATTATTAACTATTAATTATTAATTGAAGAGAGATCTCTCGAAAGCTTCATGGCGCAGAAGTTCGGACCGCACATGGTGCAATACTCCCCGTCGGTATGGCGTCCTTCGTTGAAGTATTCCAGCGCACGGTCGGGGTCAAGGCTCAGATGGAACTGGTCGCGCCAGCGGAACTCATAACGGGCTTTGCTGAGGGCATTGTCTCGGATTTGTGCTCCGGGATGTCCTTTGGCAAGGTCGGCGGCATGGGCAGCTATCTTATAGGTAATGACTCCCGTACGCACATCTTCGCGGTTGGGCAATCCGAGGTGTTCTTTCGGAGTGACATAGCACAGCATTGCCGTACCCAGCCAGCCGATTTGGGTGGCTCCGATGGCTGATGTGATGTGGTCATATCCCGGAGCGATGTCTGTTACCAACGGACCGAGGGTATAGAACGGAGCGTTGTGACAATGCTCGATCTGGCGTTGCATGTTCTCTTGAATCTTGTGCAAAGGCACATGGCCCGGACCTTCGATGAATGCCTGTACGTTCTTTTCCCATGCACGGACAACAAGTTCACCCATGGTGTCGAGTTCGGCAAACTGGGCCTCGTCGTTAGCGTCGGCAATACATCCGGGACGCAGGCCGTCGCCCAATGAGATAGCTACATCGTATTGGGCAAGGATGTCGCAGATGTCATCGAAATGCTCGTAGAGGAATGACTCCTGGTCGTGTATCAGGCACCATTTGCTCATAATGCTTCCTCCGCGGCTCACGATGCCGCATAAACGCTTGTCCGCCAGGTGTACATTGTGCCGGCGGATACCTGCATGGATGGTGAAATAATCTACTCCTTGTTCGCATTGTTCTATCAAGGTGTCCTTATAGATTTCCCATGTCAGGTCTTCTACTTTTCCGTTCACCTTTTCCAGTGCCTGATAAATAGGTACGGTGCCTACGGGTACAGGGCAGTTTCGGATAATCCATTCGCGGGTTTCGTGGATGTTGTCTCCCGTAGAGAGGTCCATCAGCGTATCGCCTCCCCATTTGCAGCTCCATACGGCTTTGTCCACTTCCTCTTCGATGCTTGAAGTTGTGGCAGAGTTTCCGATGTTGGTATTGATTTTCACCAGGAAGTTGCGCCCGATAATCATCGGCTCACTTTCCGGATGATTGATATTGGCTGGCAATACGGCACGTCCTGCGGCTATCTCGTCACGCACAAATTCGGGAGTGATGTGGGTGTCGATGCCTAATTCTTTGCAATTCATGTTTTCACGGATTGCCACATATTCCATTTCCGGAGTTACGATGCCTTGTTTGGCATAGTACATCTGGGTGCAGCATTTTCCGGCTTTGGCACGATAGGGTAGGGCGATGTGTTCGAAACGCAGGTGATCGAGCGAAGGGTCATCCCGGCGCATCTTGCCATATTCGGAAGTAATGGAAGGCAATTGCTCCACATCCCCTCGTCCGGTAATCCACGGTTCACGCATACGGGCAATGCCTTTCTTCAAGTCTATCTTTACCGAAGGGTCGCTGAACGGGCCGCTGGTATCGTAGATATAAACAGGCGCATTCGGAGTCATCACTTTCTTTCCGTCTTGGATGGTGACGGTAGGGGTCAGGTTTACTTTCTGCATTCCCACTTTGATGAAGGGGAAGAGTGTGCCTTGCATGTAGGCTTTCTCGCGGTGTGCGTAAGGTTTGTTCTCTTGTTCCATGGTGGTATTTTTTGTAGGAGATTAAGGACTACGTACTAGGTTTCACGTACTAGGTAATTCTATATAGTTTGACCGGTGTTTGCCAGACTATTCAGAACCTAGTCACCTAGTCCCTGGTACCTAGTCCCTAATACATTAATTATTCAGAAAAGCGGTTAAGGGTGACGAGGCAGAAGCTTCGAAGCTCTCACTTTGCACGCCAAGTCCTGCTTCGTAAGCACGGCGTCCGGCTATCACGGCTTCCTTGAAGGCAATAGCCATTTCTTCCGGATTTCCGGCTACAGCGATTGCTGTGTTTACCAGACAGGCGTCTGCTCCCATTTCCATGGCTTCGGCTGCATGGCTCGGTGCACCGATACCAGCATCTACTACTACCGGTACGTTACTTTGTTCGATGATAATGCGCAAGAAGTCGCGTGTCTGCAATCCCTTATTTGTACCGATAGGGGCGGCGAGTGGCATCACTGTAGCGGCTCCGGCTTCTTCCAGGCGTTTGCAAAGAGTAGGGTCTGCCTGGCAATAAGGTAATACCACGAATCCCAGTTTCACCAATTCTTCTGTCGCTTTCAACGTTTCGGCAGAGTCGGGCAGAAGATAGCGCGGGTCTGGATGAATCTCCAGCTTCAACCAGTTGGTGCCGAATGCTTCGCGTGCCATTTGTGCGGCGAATACAGCTTCTTCTGCCGTACGCACACCCGAAGTGTTGGGCAAAAGTTGGATATGCGGATGAACGATGTGATGCAACATATCGTCTTCCTTATCATTCAGTTCAATGCGTTTCATGGCCACAGTCACCATTTCCGTGCCCGAAGCCAGGATAGCTTTCTCCATAATCTCATTCGAGTTGAATTTGCCTGTACCTAAAAACAAGCGTGAGTCGAATTCTTTATCGGCGATAATCAGTTTTTTCATATATTCAATATCAACTATTAATTATTAACTGTTAACTATTAATTATCCTCCTCGTTTCTGCTATCGGGTCATCCGCACGCAGGATGCTTCCACTAAGAGCAATGCCCGATACTCCAGTCTGCATAATAGCCGGAATATCTTCGAAGGCGATGCCTCCAATGGCTACGATAGGCAAGTTGATGCCTGCCTCTTTCATGCGTGATACGATATTCCGGTAGCCTTCCAATCCCAGAACAGGACTTAGGTTTTTCTTGGTTGTTGTGAAGCGGAACGGTCCGCAGCCAATGTAGTCGGCACCTGCGGCATAATGCATCTGCACGTCTTCGAATGTGTTTGCCGTACCTCCGATAATAAAGTCTTTTCCCAGCAGTTTGCGGGCTTCGGCTATCGGCATGTCCTTTTTACCCAGATGCACACCGTCGGCATGTAGCTTTTTTGCCAAAGCCACGTGGTCGTCTATGATGAACGTGGCTCCGTACTGGCGGCATAAGTCCTGTACACGTATCGCTTCCTTTTCTACCTCTTCTTCGGTTGCCTCCTTCATGCGCAACTGAATCCACCGGCATCCGCCTTCCAGTGCCATCCGGGCAGAGTCGAAGTAGGTATATCGGTCGGTGTAATGGGTAATGAATTGTAGTTCCATAGCTGTATTATCCTCCACAAGCCGCTTTGATGATAACTAAACTATCGTTTGGTTGTAAGGTTTGGTCTGCCCATTTTTCACGGGGAATCATACGGTTGTGCAAAGCTATGGCTACTCCTTTTTCAGGAAGCTCCAGTTGTTTTGCCAAATCGGCAATGGTATTCCCTTGGGTCAAATCGGTCTCTTTGTTGTTTACAATAACTGTCATAGTGGTTCTCTATAATAAATAAAGTATAAATATAATAAGGAGTAATCCAAAGAGACACCTTTCAGGAGAGGGAGGTATGTAAAGAGTGTTTTCCGAAGAAACAATCCCTTCGCCGGTACTAACCGTATCAGGTTCGTAGGGTATGATCTCAGCCCGACATGGGCACCCCTTTGTTTTACTTTCCGGCAAAGATAGAAGAACTTTTTGAGAAAAACAAAAAATGGTTGGAAATATACAGGCAAACACATAAATTATGCAGATTATCCTCAATGCCGGAGAAGATTATCTTCTACATCGGGAAACAATCGTTGTGCTAAAAAACTGTTTTGAATTTCTACAAAAAGTCTTTCTTGGTTTGATATATTCGTTTAATCCGTCTGTCTATTCTTTCTCTTGCTGATTTGTGGGGTCTCCTTTCAAAATGGGAAGAGTAATTTGATATTTCACGGCTAGGATACGGACTATCAATACCGTCATTCCGCCTACAATCTGCGAGACATAATCCTCCATGCCCAATTGAAGGCAACCCCAATATGCAAGTCCTCCAATCACACATGCCATGGCATAAATTTCTTTTCGGAAAATCAACGGAATCTCGTTTATAAAAACATCACGGATTACTCCTCCTGCCGCACCTGTTATGCTCCCCATGATAATAGCGACCCAAAACGGAAATCCCAAAGCAATAGTCTTACCGAATCCTACTACAGTAAATAATGCAAGTCCAATACTGTCGAAAAAGAAAAAAGTGTTATTCAGATGAATCAGGTATTTGCCAAAAATAATAACGAAAAACATGGCAAAAGCCGTACAGATTAAATAGATGGGGTCGGTCATCCATACGGGTGTCACGTTTAGCATCACATCACGCAGGGTTCCACCTCCGATGGCTGTTGCCAACCCCACGATATATGCTCCAAACCAGTCAAAACGTTTGGCAGAAGCCAAACGGATGCCGCTAATAGCGAAAGCAAATGTGCCTATGAAATCAAGAATTTGAACAAATGAAATCATAATTTTATGTCTAAATTTATAACATACATCACAAAACCCTACAGGTCCGGTATCCCTATCTGTTTCTGTGACAAAATAAGTTTAATCTCTACTCTTTTCTCACCACGTGTAATTGAATCCTAGACTCAACAATTCCTGAAGTTGAAAATAACTATCGTCATCCGCTTCAAGTGTTACCGAATCATCGAAACGTGCGTGCACGAATAACTTTGTTGAAAAATATTTATTGAATGCAAACGTAAACGTATTTTCCCATTCTGCCAAGACTTTTTCATAATTTGTTGTATACGAAAAACGTGACTCCCATAGCAAGTTGTTCAACAGGTTCCATTTCAACGTGGTTTCCAAGCGCGAACCCAACTGATTCTCTATCTTATGTCCTGCCTCGATATTGAATTTAGTCGGGTCTACCCGGTCGCTTGTCACACTATAGCGTGAGTAGTTGAACGGATTGATCAGGACAGACAAGTTACAGATGTTGTCTTTCACATATTTATAATCCATACCGATACCGATGTTCAGTTCGGCAGGAGAGAGTAAGCCCGAAACGAGATTGTCCGAGTTCGTATCATATTTGGAAAAGAATTGAGTCTTGAATTCTGCCGAAATCGTATAATACCAGTTCCAGATTGCTTTGTAGCCGAATTTCGAACTGAGGCGGAGCATATCTTCACTGGTTTTGTACTGGTGCACGGTATCCGAAGGGGCTGTGATAAATCCCAGCTTCCATTCGATTTTGTTTTCAAACTGGATTTTCTGCTTGTCATCGTAATTGAATTGCCATGTCATACCAGACAAAAGCGAAACAGTACTTTCTCCTCCCTTATACCAATTGTCCGAAATATAGTTTTGCGAAAACTGGATATAACCGTTCCCTGAAATGGTCCAAAAATTCGGCCGGATTATCAATAAATTATCTTCACCCATCCGGTATGTCGATTCTGGAGTCAGCAAGGTAAGCACTTTGTTCTTTCGTGGTTTCCTGACAATCATTTCATCCGGCAAAGGCTCCAGGCCGCTTAGGTCGTTTTCGTTTTTACGTACCAAATTAGGATATTGCACGTAAAAGTTTAACAGTTGGTGGTTGATGGCACGGTCGACATCCGCTGTATGTGTAAGACGGGGTATCTGGAACAGAGAATCTTTTATCGGATTTTTTTCCGGGAAAGGACTTTCCGGCTTCCAGCCATCGATAGAGATTGCCTGCTCGATAGCATCCGAGTAATATGTGGCAGGCATGGCAAGCTTGAAATAATCGGCATCCGGACGAATCCACGCCGGAGCATGTGGTATGAAGATATCATCCCAACGTTCTGACATTTCCTGCCGGGTTTTCCGATATTGGGAGAGCAGTGCATAAAAACGGGCTTTTACTTTCCGGTTTATGGGGTTTACAACCGGTTCCTTTACTACAGCAACCATTGTATCTAACGAAACAGACAATGTATCATTTAACGGATTTACAGCTGGAACCGATACTGAATCACCCGAAAGTTCTGTTATACCTGTTGTATCTGTCGCATACACACGGTCTGTTTTTATCGAATCTGCATCCGTTTGTGCAAAGCCATACATACTTATTAATAATAATCCCACAAAAATGCCTATCGTCTTCATTTTCTTATTTTGATATATTTATATAAACATCTGTATTTCTCTCTGTGAAAGTTTAGATATCCAATAAAGTTGATGAATGGTCCGCAAGCAGTCAATACATACCCTTGAAAAATGAATATATACTGCATCCGCGATTGAATATAACTTCATCCGCCTACGGATATATACTTCATCGGCGAATGCAGTACTACTGCGTTTTCAACCCGACCGTATTGGCTAATTACGGACATTCATATTAAGAAACTATTTTGAATTTCTCCAAAAAGTTTTTCTCGTCTTGATGTTTCCGTTTTCGTGTGTGCTTTGGGCGATTTTTTGGTTCTTTCCGCTTCTGTTCTTTGTCAGATAGCCCGCTATCTTCCTCATCACACAAGCGGAAATACCTCAAAAACTCATCCCTAATCAGCACACGATAAATTCAAAACAGTTTCTAAAGTTTTTGCAAAAATACAATTTTTTCCATTTGCAGAACAGGGGTGCCTATTTAAAATAGGACCGAAATGAAAAAGAATCGCACTCTTACAACAGATATGCGGCAAAGAATGTTTATTGGGAAATGAATTCCGCATTTTGCCCAATAAGGAGTTAAAAGGATTTATTTCAGGGAGTTAAAAGAAGTTAGAAGCCAATACTTTTGCTCATGGAAGCCATAGCAGGACTGTTGGCCTTTAACTTCTGCCGAAAGCATAACTTCTTCTAACTTCCTTTTATACTATGGGCATTTTGCGGACCACATATTAGGTTTTTATGGTTACATGCAGGATAATTTGCAGTATCATAGTGCAAGATTCGGCAATTTTTACTAATTTTGCCACTTTGAAATAGAAGTGCTAAACCAAAAACATTAAAACTAACATATTGTGGCAGAAACAAAGTACATTTTCGTAACAGGTGGTGTTGCCTCTTCTTTGGGAAAAGGCATTATTTCATCATCTATCGGTAAGTTGCTGCAAGCCAGAGGCTACAGCGTGACTATACAAAAGTTTGATCCCTACATCAACATCGATCCTGGAACACTGAACCCATACGAGCACGGTGAATGCTACGTCACGGTGGACGGACACGAGGCTGACCTCGACTTAGGACATTACGAACGCTTCCTGGGAATCCAGACAACGAAGGCGAACAACATCACGACAGGCCGTATCTACAAGAGCGTTATCGACAAGGAACGCCGCGGTGACTACCTGGGTAAGACGGTGCAGATTATTCCCCATATCACGGACGAAATCAAGCGCAACATCAAATTGTTGGGCAACAAGTACAAGTTCGATTTCGTAATTACTGAAATCGGCGGAACTGTAGGCGATATTGAGTCGCTCCCTTATCTGGAAAGCATCCGCCAGCTGAAATGGGAATTGGGACGCAACGCCTTGTGCGTGCACCTTACTTATGTACCCTATCTGGCTGCAGCCGGTGAGTTGAAGACCAAACCCACACAGCATTCTGTCAAGGAATTGCAGTCGGTGGGCATCCAGCCCGACATTCTGGTATTGCGTGCCGAACACGCATTGAGTACGGGGCTGAAGAAGAAAGTGGCCTTGTTCTGTAATGTCGATGAAAATGCTGTCGTACAGTCTATCGACATGCCTACCATTTATGAAGTGCCGCTCCGCATGCAAGAGCAAGGACTTGATGTCACCATCCTCAAGAAAATGGGCCTTCCCATTGGCGAGACTCCGACACTGGGTCCGTGGCGTGCCTTCTTGGAACGCCGTCATCATGCTACAGAAGTAGTGCGTATCGGTCTGGTGGGAAAATACGACTTGCAGGATGCCTATAAGTCTATCTTGGAAGCCCTCTCGCAGGCTGCCACCTACAATGACCGCAAGGCAGATATTCATTTCATCAACAGCGAGAAGCTGAACGAAGGCAATGTGGAAGAAAATCTGAAGGACATGGACGGTGTCATCATCTGTCCGGGATTCGGTCAGCGAGGCATTGACGGCAAATTTGTAGCTATCAAGTATTGCCGTACCCATGATATACCCACTTTTGGCATTTGTCTGGGCATGCAGTGCATGGCCATCGAATTTGCCCGTAACGTATTGGGCTATGCCGATGCCAACAGCCGTGAAATGGATGAGCAGACCCCTCATAATGTCATCGACATCATGGAAGAACAGAAATCCATCACTAACATGGGTGGCACGATGCGTCTGGGAGCCTATGAATGCGTACTCGAACCAGGCTCGAAGGTTTACGAGGCCTATCAGACAGAACACATTCAGGAGCGCCACCGCCACCGCTACGAGTTTAACAACGACTACAAGGAAGAATTCGAGAAAGCAGGAATGAAGTGCGTGGGCATTAATCCAGAATCAGATTTGGTGGAAATCATCGAAATTCCTACCTTGCGCTGGTTCATTGGTACCCAGTTCCACCCCGAATACAGCAGCACCGTGCTCAAGCCGCACCCGCTGTTCTTGTCATTCGTCAAAGCGGCAATCAGCAAGTAAAAAGATTCGCACAGAGAACACAGGGATATGCAGAGTATTTAACTAAAAAAATCTTCTGGTATATCCTGTGCCCTCTTGTGGAAACAGAAAAGAATAACTTATAAATTTAAAAGCAAATGGATAAAAACACGTTAGTGGGAGCCATCCTGATTGGCGCAGTTGTCATCGGATTCAGCATCTACAGCCGCCCTAGCCAGGAAGAGATGGAGCGTGCACAGCACTACCAGGACTCCATCGAGACTGTGGTGCAACAGCAGGAAGAACAGATGCTGAAAGCCAAGCAGGCTGAAGCTGCACAAGTGCTTCAGGCAGACTCCACTTCGCAATTCTTCGCCCATACCCAAGGCACCGAACAGTTCACTACCCTCGAAAACAACGTCGTGCAAATCACGCTTTCCAACAAGGGAGGACGAGTAAGCAAGGCGATGCTGAAAGAATACAATGACCAGCAAAAGCAACCGCTGGTATTGTTCGATGGCGATGATGCCTCGCTCAACATCGGTTTCGAAGGAAAGAACGAGAACATATTGAGCAGCAATCTGTATTTTGAAACCACGGATGTAACCGATAGCACCGTAACAATGCGCTTGAACGCGGCGAATGGTGGACATTTGGACTTCAAGTACCGCCTGTTGCCAGACTCGTACATGCTCGACTTTACCGTGCAGGCCAGCGGTTTGCAGAACTTTTTTTCGCCTGCGGTAAAGACTATGACTATCGACTGGAAGCAACGTGCACGCCAGATGGAGAAAGGATACAACTTCGAGCAGCGATATACCTCGCTAACCTACAAGCCGGTAGGGGATAGCTTCGACTACTTAAGCGAGACCAAGGATGAGCAGGCAAGTATAACCGAACCGCTTGATTGGGTAGCGTTTAAGAACCAATACTTCTCGTGTGTGTTTATGGCTGAGAAGAACTTCGAAAATGCTACTCTTGACTCGAAGATGGAAGAAAAAAGTAGCGGCTATATGAAAAATTATCATGCCGGCATGCAAACAGCTTTCGATCCTACCGGTGCACAGCCCAGCCACTTCCAGTTCTACTTTGGCCCCAACCATTTCAAGACATTGCTGGCCAGCAATGACCTGAGCTTCAAAGATAAAGATCAGGAACTGGAAGACCTGGTTTACTTGGGTTGGCCCATTATACGGCTCATTAACCGCTGGTTCACCATCAACCTCTTCGACTGGTTGTCGGGACTGGGACTGAGCATGGGTGTCGTTATCCTGCTGATGACTATCATCGTGAAGATATTGGTACTGCCCACTACGTGGAAATCGTTTATATCTTCGGCAAAGATGCGTGCCCTGAAGCCTTATGTAGATAAAATCAACGAGAAATATCCCAAGCAGGAAGATGCGCTCAAGAAACAACAGGAAACCATGTCGCTTTATAGCCAGTACGGCGTAAGTCCGATGGGAGGGTGCTTGCCGATGCTGATACAGACACCAGTGTTCATGGCGCTATTCTTTTTCGTACCCAATGCTATCGAGTTGCGTCAGCAGAGTTTTCTGTGGGCCAGCGATCTTTCATCGTATGATGATTTGATTCACTGGAGCACCAGCATCCCGTTGTTGGGAAATCATCTCAGCCTGTTCTGCCTGCTTTTCAGTGCCACTACGGTAATCAACCAGATTATCATGATGAAACAGCAAGACACAGGTGCCAACCCACAGATGGCAGCTATGAAATGGATGATGTATATCATGCCGGTAATGTTCTTTTTTATTTTCAATGAATATGCTTCAGGATTGAGTTATTATTACTTTATCTCTGGGTTAATAGGTATTCTTACGATGTGGATCATGCGGCGTATGACCGATGAAAAGAAGTTGCTGGCACAACTGGAAGCCAATAAGAAAGCGCCTTCTGAACGCAAGCAGAGCGGACTGATGGCGAAGCTGGAAGCCTTGCAGAAAGAGCAGGAACGCCTGCAGAAGGAACGTGAAGGACGAATGAATAAAAAACATTAAGAATTGTTTTTCAATAAAATAAAAAAAGCTCTGTTCTATTAAGAATCGGAGCTTTTTCATTTTTTTGAAAACAGAATTTACAGAGGAACATCAGTGAATCACAGACAAACAATTTCTGTGCATTAGAAATGTATTTACAATGCTATATTGCTATACATTCTCTAATTTTATTTCTTTTTTTTAGAGCAAAAGCTTTGACATATTATTTGATTTGGTTACATTTGTGCAACTTAAAGAGATAATATTATGAATTGGCTACAAGATTTATTGACGAATCCCAACTCCATAGCGCACATTGTTGCGCTTTATGCCTTTGTAATTTCAGGCGGAGTACTCTTAGGGAAAATTAAAATTTTCGGCATCTCGCTGGGAGTTACTTTTGTCTTGTTCGTTGGAATCTTGGCAGGGCATTTCGGCTTTACGGGGAATCCTGCCATCCTTTCTTTCCTGCAAGACTTTGGGTTAATATTGTTTGTCTTCTGCATTGGTCTGCAGGTTGGTCCTTCATTTTTCTCCTCATTTAAGGAGGGAGGAATTAGACTGAACCTACTTGCTACTGGCATTGTTGCATTTAATATCATTGTTGCCCTTATTATTTATTATGCATTGCAAGGACGCATTGAAGTTCCGATGATTGTGGGTATCCTTTGTGGTGCTGTAACGAATACACCGGGACTAGGAGCCGCCAACGAAGCGTTGCAGCAGCTACACTATGAGGGTCCGGAAATTGCCATGGGATATGCATGTGCTTATCCGTTGGGAGTAATCGGCATTATTCTTTCAATGATTCTTATCCGCTATATATGCAGGGTAGATCTTGATAAAGAATCGGAAGTTATCCAACAAGCCGAAGAAGCCAACCCGCATCTGAAACCTTATCGGATTCAGTTGAGGGTAGAAAATCCGGCTTTAAATGGGAAGACAATTTTGCAGTTGCAAAACTTTCTGGCGCGTAATTTAGTGTGTTCGCGTATCCTCCAAAACGGAGAGGTAAATATTCCTAATTCTAAAACAGTGCTACACACAGGTGATGAAATGAACATCGTATGTGCCGAAGATGACGCAGAGGCAATAGAGGCCTTTATCGGTTCAAAAATTGAAGTGGACTGGGAACATCAGAATACAGAAAACAAACCGATGGTATCGCGCCGTATTTTGGTGACACAACCTTCTATTAACGGGAAAACTGTGGGTGAACTGCATTTCAGTAGCATGTATGGTGTGAATGTGACTCGTGTCAATCGTTCGGGTATGGACCTTTTTGCAGCCCGAAGTTTAACATTGCAGGTCGGTGACCGTGTAATGGTAGTAGGACCGCAAGATGCCATTGAACGTGTGGCTGGAATGTTAGGTAACCAGTTGAAACGTTTGGACCACCCCAATATTGTGACTATTTTTGTGGGGATTCTTTGTGGTATTATTTTTGGCAGCCTGCCATTTGCTATTCCAGGTATCCCTACACCTATAAAGCTAGGCTTAGCAGGTGGTCCATTAATCATTTCTATTCTGATTGGACGTTTCGGATATAAAGTTCATTTAGTGACTTATACTACAATGAGTGCAAATCTGATGCTGCGTGAAGTCGGATTGGTTTTGTTCTTGGCAAGTGTGGGCATCAAGGCTGGTGAAAACTTCGTGCAAACTGTTGTCGAAGGTGATGGTTTGCTATATGTAGGAGTCGGTTTTCTTATTACATTACTTCCTTTAATGATTATCGGCTTAATAGCACGGTTATACTATAAAATCAATTATTATACCCTGATAGGTTTGATCGCTGGTAGTACAACTGATCCACCAGCACTGGCATATTCTAATCAAGTGTCAGGTAATGACGCACCAGCGGTAGGTTACTCTACAGTATATCCATTAGTTATGTTCTTGCGAATTTTAACTGCACAATTATTCATCCTATTTATGGCTTAAACCACTAAAAGCCAATAATAAATTCAATAGGAGAGGAGCAAAAAATAGAATTAATAAATGAACAATTGACAATTATGGTGCTACCAACTAATTGTCAATTGTTCATTGTTAGGTTACTTAGTCATTATCATTATCCATATCGATGAGATTTCCATTAAGGTCAAAAGTCAATTCCCAAAAATTGGAGAGTCTTACTTCGTATTCATAACGGTCTTTCTCAATCTTTATTACATTGGCATCGGGATAATTGCTTTTTACGAATTCTTGTACTTTGGTTGGCACTATGGCTTGTGGAACCGTCATCCGCCGGCAACTCACATCTTTCCAATTACCTTTTTTATCGAATTCAACCTTATCACCATTGATGAATATAACATCGTAGGACGAATCAAGAAATTCTTTTTCCATTTTGACAAAAGCAACTTTCGCATCAGCAAAATGTTGCTTAATAAAAGTTTGTGCAGCCGCCGGCAGCTGTTCAAAAGTAATAGGCTTATCATTGTCTGCCATAGCTACTTGCATCGAAAACATACATACTAATAAAAACATCCACTTTTTCATAAGGCTTACATTTTTAATGGTTAATAATTTCATTCCGTTTAATTTTTCTATTGCAAAGTAAAGCAGCAAATCTGAAAGAATTTGGGAATTGAAAAAATTAGAATACCTATTAACATTCTTTTTATGTTTATCAATTCGATAAAAACAAATGATTGAAAGTGGTGGGAATATTATTATGAATTAAACATAATCGCGATTATACTAATATTGGACGTTTATCCAATTTTATAATAGTCAGTAAAAGTATGCGATTTATCGAGAATATTATCTACCTTTGTCTGCAGAACTCATTGTTCCTAAACATGGAAAGACAAAAGAAATAAACCGAATCAAATTTGATTTTGTAATCTACTAAAATCAATTTAACCAAATTAAAAGTATGAATAATTTTATGTTTTACAGTCCCACAGAGTTTGTTTTCGGTAAAGATACTGAACTACAGACGGGAACGTTAGTGAAAAAATTTCACGGGACAAATGTATTGATAGTATATGGAAAAAGTTCTGTACGAAAAAATGGTTTATTGAATCGCGTAAAAAAATCGTTAGAAGAAATAGGCATTGTCTACACCGAACTAGCAGATGTGCAACCTAATCCTACTGATTTGAAAGTGTACGAAGGCATTGAGCTAGGAAGACGTAACCAAGTAGATTTTCTCTTACCTATAGGCGGAGGTTCTGTTATTGACACGGCTAAAGCGATTGCTGCCGGCATCCCTTATGAAGGTGATTTTTGGGATTTCTTCACCGGTAAGAGTGTGCCCCACATAGCACTGCCTGTGGGTGTGGTGCTCACCATCCCTGCGGCAGGTAGCGAAGGGTCAGGCAATTCGGTCATCACGAAAGTGGACGGACTAAAAAAACTAAGCTTACGCACTCCTGAAGTGTTACGTCCACAATTTGCCATAATGAATCCAGAATTAACTTATACCCTACCTGCTTGGCAGACAGCAAGTGGCATTACCGACATGATGGCGCATATCATGGAGCGTTATTTTACAAATACTCCTGGTACGGAAGTAACCGACCGCCTGTGCGAAGGCATCTTGAAAGCCATTATCGAGGAAGCACGGAAAATAATAGCCGACCCGTATAATTACGAAGCCCGTGCCAACATCATGTGGGCAGGTACCATAGCCCATAATGGCATTTGTGGTACAGGCTGTGAAGAAGACTGGGCCTCTCACTTCATGGAACACGAAGTAAGTGCTCTCTACGATGTGACTCACGGAGCGGGTCTTGCCGTAATTTTCCCTGCATGGCTCACTTACATGATTAACCATAATGTTGGCAAAGTAGCGCAATATGCTGAACGCGTATGGGATGTGCCGGTTAGTGAAGACCAAAAAGCAGTGGCACAAGAAGGTATCACACGCCTGAAAGCCTTCTTATGTGAAATCGGCATGCCTACAACGTTCCGGGAACTTGGCATCGAACACCCAGACATTGACAAACTGGTAAAACATCTGCATGCCAATAAGGGTGAACGAGTAGGTAACTACGTTCCCTTAGACCGCCAGGCAACACGGGAAATTTATGAGATAGCCAATAGTTAACGAAAAAAATTAAGGATATTAAAAAAGTTAAAGGAGTGACCAATTCCTTCTGCTTCTGACTTCAAATAAAAACTAGTCTTATGAGATTTGACAATTCAACCATCCGTCGGCAAGACCGGACACTGGAACAAGAACGCGCCTTTGAAATCTTGCGGGAAGGCGAATATGGCGTGCTGTCTATGCGCAGCGAGGACGGGAACGGTGCGTACGGAATCCCCCTTAGTTACGTGTGGGACCGCGGCAATTCCATCTATATCCATTGCGCCCCTACTGGACACAAGCTATTGTGTATTGATGCCTGCCCACAAGTGTCCTTCTGCGTAATAGGACGTACGCAAGTAAAGCCAGCGCAGTTCACTACTGCCTATGAAAGCGTGATTGTGCAATGTACTGCTCACCGCAGCTTACATGAGGCGGAACGCATGTCGGCGCTCTCGCTCTTACTTAGCAAGTATTGTCCAGATAATAAGATGCAAGGCATCGAATATGCCCAAAAGTCGTTCCATCGTACGGAAATAATCCGATTAGACATAGAGCTTGTCAGTGCCAAAAGCAAACAAGCATTTGTCTAAGTTAAACACGAAAAGCTTATTGGAAAGAGGGAAATCCCTATCATGAATAGGAATCTCCCTTGTCCGATTTAGGAAAAATAAGTTGGAAGTACCGAGTGTCAAGTTTATCTTTGCACATAGAAACCAACAACAAGAAAAGGAGGATGACATGAAAACCCAGACACACAAACTTTACCGCATATTTTTCCTGACGGCAATGGTGCTCACATTAGCTTCATGTGAATACGCAGGAATAGGAATCGAATTTGGAAATGGCACGAACAGTTACCGCGAATGTACCGATTATCTATGCAGCAGGACATGGGTGGAAGAATGGTACGATGAGTATGACACGTATTATTATCAGGAACTTCGCTTCTACCCTGATAATACAGGTACGGACTACCTCTATCAAGAAGACCGGTATGGGAACCGAAACGAGTCAACGATGCATTTCGGATGGGACTGGTGGAATGTTTCATACACCAGCATCCGAATTGACTACCGGAACGGTTATTCGTACATGGATAACATCCAGATGGGAGGCAACCAGCTGAACTGCTTGTTCGACAACTATCCGGCCTATTTTACCGGAAAGTGAACTGCACATTCACTACCAAATACAGAAGAGCTATTGAAAACAGACTATGCTTCCCTGTCTTTCTATGGTGAAATAATTGAACAACCTAAGAAGCTGTTTTGAATTTATCGTGCGATGATTTGGGATGAGTTTTTGAGGCATTTTCGCTTCTGTGATGAGGAAGATAGCGGGCTATCTGACGAAGAACAGGAGC
>NZ_NFJG01000044.1:0-29991 GCF_002159755.1 Bacteroides sp. An269 | reverse complement strand
CTGACGAAGAACAGGAGCGAAAAGGACCAAAAAATCGCCCAAAGCACACACGAAAACGAACACATCAAGCCAAGAAAAACTTTTTGGAGAAATTCAAAACAGCTTCTTAATCTGTGTAATCTGTGGTGAAATAACATATACCATGGAACACGTAAGAAAGCCTGAATGGCTCAAGATACAAATCGGTGCCAATGCCCGTTATGCCGATACCAAACGCATCGTAGATACACACAAGCTGCACACCATTTGCTCCAGCGGGCGCTGCCCGAATCTGGGTGAATGTTGGGGAAAAGGAACCGCTACCTTCATGATTGGCGGAGCCATCTGTACACGTTCGTGCAAGTTCTGCAATACCCAAAGCGGAAAGCCGCTTCCGCTCGACCCGGAAGAGCCCCGGCACGTAGCGGAGTCTATCCGTCTGATGAAGCTGGACCATGCAGTCATAACCTCGGTAGACAGAGACGATTTGCCCGACTTGGGATCCGCACATTGGGCAGAGACCATCCGGTGCATTAAGGAAATGAACCCTGATACCACCCTTGAAACACTTATTCCGGATTTTCAGGGGCGTGCCGAACTTATCCGGCTTGTCATCCATGCGTATCCCGATATCATTTCACACAATCTGGAAACCGTAAGGCGCATCACCCCACTGGTGCGGAGTGTAGCTACATACGAACGGAGCCTGCAAGTGATACGGATGATAGCCGAAAGCGGAATTACGGCAAAGTCGGGCATAATGGTCGGTTTAGGAGAGACACCGGAAGAAGTAGAACAGACGATGGATGACCTGCTTGCATGCGGATGCAAGATTCTGACTATCGGTCAATATCTCCAGCCAAGCCGGAAGCATTATCCCGTAGCGGCATACATCACTCCCGGGCAATTCCAGAAGTATAAAGAGATAGGCGAAGAAAAAGGATTCTCTACCGTAGAGAGCGGTCCGTTGGTCCGCTCCTCGTATCATGCGGAAAAACACATCCGGTTCACTTGATAAACGCAACCGCCTGCGATGGCTGATGCAAGCGGTTGGGATGTCCGATGCAGCCGCTTGCGTAGGGCAATACATACGGATGCGTTCCGCATGCGTTTATCCGTTCCGTCATCCGGGGCGAAAAGCCTCATTTATAAATTAAGAAGATGCAGGGGATTTTAGACAAATCGGGCAAATGTCCTTTCCATTCCCGGATGGTCTTTGTCTTGATGTATTCGCCTTCACACGTGATGTTGGCGGCTATGCAAAGCTTGGTTTGCGGGCGGCAGGTCTTTAAGATATCCTCTGCCATTTTATTATTCCGGTACGGAGTCTCGATGAACAATTGGGTCTGGGATTCGCCGTAAATGCGCTGTTCCAGTTCTTTTATACGTTTTATGCGCTCGGAAGGGTCGATGGGTAAATAACCGTGGAAAGCAAAGCTTTGTCCGTTGAAGCCCGAACCCATTACCGACAGGATGATAGAAGAAGGGCCTACCAGCGGAACGACCTTTAGGTTTTTGCGCTGGGCAATAGCCACGACATCGGCTCCCGGGTCGGCTACGGCAGGGCATCCGGCTTCTGAAATTACCCCCATCGGATGTCCTTCTTCCAAAGGACGGAGATAGCCCGACACCACTTCCGGAGCGGTGTGCTTGTTCAGCGGATAAAAAGCCAGCCCGTCGATATCGATGTCCCGGTCTACTTTCTTCAGGAAACGCCGTGCCGAACGCACGTCTTCTACAATAAAATGCTTGATTTGTAAAATGATTTCTTTGTTATAGGAAGGAAGAACACGTTCGATAGCCGTGTCACCCAATGTAACCGGCAATAAATATAATGCTGTATCCATACTTTAAAAAACTAATTAGGTAAAGCCGTCCCTTATTCGAGTGTCAGCTCTCTGAAATCTTCACACTCCAGCAAAGCTTCGACAGATACATCCGGATGCTCTTTCATGTACTTATCCGTCAATTGCATCCCCAACCATACTCCTACAATAGGAGGTATAGGCTCTCCTTTTAAAATAATATTAGGGTCAGGATGCGTGTAAGCACGAATTACCATCGGGTCGGTACTCGACAAATGTCCCCGGCGTACCATCCAGTCCCACAGTTTCTTCCCATTCTTCTTACACCAGTCTGTTTCAGCCTTGGTATAACCCAGCATTTCTGCATCCGAAGAATACCCCAGGATTTTTCGCACCAGCCAATTGATTTTTCCTTGATGCATCATCACATCGAAAAGAGTACGATGACCTGTTTCCCATCCAAACGGATACAGACTTACCAAATAAAAAGTAAAACAATCGGGAAGTATACGTTCGGGGGTCATCGAGCGGCGCTGGTATGCATAATAATAACGTTTGTACAAAGGATAATCCTCGCCCATATACTTATCCAGACTGATTCCCAACAAACTGTCCCCTACTACCACCGACTGGTTCAAAGCAGAAATTTGAGCATACACCTGCGGAACCGGAAGCGAAGGAATTTCTTTCTTCAAACGCTTGAACCCCTCGGTCAGCCGTTCCTCTATCGGTGTCATATCACTGAACTTCTCTTCCGCCTCTTCCATCAAACGAAGTAAGACCGAATCGGAATAATAAGTACACAAACGTTCGTTAATGTCTGGTGCATCCACGCTGCCCAACATCAGCACATCTTCAATAAGGATGCGCGTAGCCTGCGGATAATCCATATTCATTTTCTGAATAGCTGAAATGCTATTCATGACGGTCGCCTCATATTGTAAACGGTCATAACGAAAAACTTTTATCCTTCTGTCAGACAAAGCGTCACCGCTTTGCATATCTGACTGACAGGATGCAAAGGCAATGACGCTTAATAATATGAATAAAAGTTTTTTCATTCAGAAATGATTATTTATCCGTAAATGATATTTCCATTTTCGTCCTTATATTCATCGAGGCCTTTTTCATAAGTTGCCATTGCACGCAAACTCATGCCTACACTTGAAAAACCTCCGTCGTGATACAGGTTCTGCATGGTCACCTTACGGGTCAGGTCAGAGAACATCACGATGCAATAGTCTGCACATTCGTCTGCCGAAGCGTTGCCCAGCGGAGACATGCGGTTGGCAAAGTCGAACAGTTTGTCCATGCCTTTCACTCCCGAACCTGCGGTAGTCATCGTCGGCGACTGGGAAATCGTATTGATACGTACGTTGTGCTCGCGTCCGTAAATGTATCCGAAGCTGCGTGCGATAGATTCCAGCAATGCCTTTGCGTCTGCCATGTCGTTATAGCCGTAGAATGTGCGTTGTGCAGCTACATAACTCAAGGCTACAATCGAACCGTACTCGTTGATGGCATTCAGTTTTTTCGCGCTCTGAATCATCTTGTGGAACGAAACAGCTGAAATATCCAGCGTCTTGTTCAACATGTCGTAATCCAGATCATCGTATGTACGTTTCTTACGCACGTTGGGCGACATACCGATAGAGTGCAATACAAAGTCTATTTTACCGCCCAATATTTCCATCGAACGCTTGAACACGTTTTCCAAATCTTCCACACTCGTTGCATCAGCCGGTATTACCTCACAATTCAGTTTTTCAGCCAAAGCTGATATTTCTCCCATACGGACTGCTACCGGAGTATTGGACAATGTTATCACAGCCCCTTCCTCTACAGCCTTTTCTGCTACTTTCCATGCGATAGACTGCTCGTTCAAGGCACCGAATACAATACCTCTTTTTCCTTTTAATAAATTATAACTCATACGTCTTAAACTATAAATTCGGGACAAAGATACAAACATTTCCATTAATCGAACTATTTTCAACAAACGAAATAGCAAATATGAACAATTTTACCTGCCAAGTGATTAAATTATCCATTCTCCAACCAATTTTTGCGCATAAAAGTTCCACATCCGCCCATTTTTTTTACCTATTCAGTCAAAATATTCACATGAGTCTAAACGAAAAGCACTACATTTGTGAATATTATCATACCTTGATGCAAAACTCAAAAAAACATAAGAATATGATTAAATTTAACACGTTACGACATTACTTGCTTTCTGTAGGAATAGCAACTTTTATTGGTACTGGAACCACAAAGGCACAGGCAAATACGCCCATTATCCCGGATGATGTGTATAGCAACCTGCCATTCCAAATGACCAAAGTGCAACAACCCGTGTTTCCCGCCTATTCCCGTTCGATAACTGAGTTCGGTGCTACTGCCGACGGGACCACGCTCAACACGGAAGCATTTGCTCAAACCATCGAAGCCGTATCCCGACAAGGAGGAGGTACCGTGATAGTACCGGCAGGTTTGTGGCTTACCGGACCTATCGTACTGAAAAGCAATATCAACCTGCACTTGGAAGAAAATGCTCTGGTGCTCTTTACAGCCGACCACACACAATATCCCATTATCAAGACTTCATTCGAAGGACTGGAGACACGACGGTGCCAATCGCCCATATCTGCCAACGGTGCTGAAAACATAGCCATCACAGGCAAAGGTGTAATAGACGGGAACGGAGACACTTGGCGCCCCGTAAAGAAAAGCAAGATGACTTCATCACAATGGAATAAACTGGTCGCTTCGGGAGGCGTACTCAATGAAAAAGGAGATATATGGTACCCAAGCGAAGGTTCTATTAAAGGAGCCAATGCATGTAAAGACTTCAATGTGCCCGAAGGTATCGAAACCGATGAGGAATGGGCCAGTATCCGCGACTGGTTACGCCCCGTGCTGCTGAGCCTCATCAAGTGCAAGAAAGTAATGCTCGAAGGAGTAACCTTCAAAAACTCACCCAGCTGGTGTCTGCATCCCCTCTCATGCGAAGACCTGACCATTACAGGAATCAGCGTATCCAATCCCTGGTACTCACAAAACGGAGATGCACTCGACATTGAATCGTGCAATCGTGTACTGGTACTCGGCAGCAGCTTTGACGCGGGAGACGACGGTATCTGCATCAAGTCGGGTAAGGACGAAAGCGGACGCCTGCGCGGCGAACCCTGTCAAAACGTAATTATCCGCAACAACGTGGTACTGCACGGACACGGCGGATTTGTAGTAGGTAGTGAAATGTCTGGAGGAGTAAAAAACATTTATGTAGACAACTGCTCTTTCCTTGGTACCGATGTAGGCTTGCGTTTCAAGAGTACACGCGGTCGTGGCGGGGTAGTGGAAAACATTCACATCAATAACATCAACATGATTAATATCCCGAACGAGGCACTTATCTTCGACTTGTTCTATGGTGGTAATGCACCGGGTGAAGGAAATGCTTCGGGTGCTCCGAAAGAGGAAGTTGTGCCTCCGGTAACCGAGGAGACTCCGGCATTCCGTGATATCTTCATCAAGAATGTCACCGCAAAGAATGTAGGACGTGCTGTATTGTTCAACGGACTTCCCGAAATGCCTATCAAGAACATTTTCCTGGAGAATGTAACCATTTCCGATGCAAAGGACGGCGTGACATTGAACCGTGCCGAAAACGCGACCCTGAAGAATGTGAAAGTTATCACGACCAAAGGTGGCGATAACCTGAAGATGATGGGGGTAACCAACATTACCGTAGGAGATAAGAAGTACGAAAAAATCGGAAATAAAGCCGAGTCTTATAAATTCTGATTGCATTATCATTAGGTACCGGTTGGCATGCACGTATTAAAAAGCCTCTCCACGCTTAGTTGCTAGCCAACGGGTACCTAGTTGCCTAAATAAATTGACACTTATGAAAACATTCGCTATTATTGGCTTAGCATGGCTGGCTGGAAGTATCTCTGCTTCCGCACAAAGCTCAGAGAAAACATTTCAAGTGATTGTGGAAAATCCTTGGCAGACTGAAAAGGCCGATGAGCCTGTCGTAATAGACCTTCATACGTTGAAAACAGGGTTTACAGTAAAATCAGCAGTTGTATCCGACGGAACTTCTGAAATACCCTCCCAGTTGGACGATATGAATGGCGATACCCGTGCCGACGAGCTGGCATTTGTCATCGACGTACCTGCACAAGGCAAAAAGACACTGACCGTCACGCTTTCTCCGAAAAAGAGCGATAAGGTATATCCCGCACGTGTTTTTGCCGAAATGTTGTTCCGTACTTCCAAGAAAAACCAATATGCCAAAGGGTATGCCATTTATGCCGATGGAAACGCTTATACGTATACCATTCAGCAACATCACGGCATCGCTTTCGAAAGCGAGCTGGTAGCATACCGCATTTATTTCAACGAAAAGCAGACCACAGACCTTTATGGCAAATTCCGCAAAGGACTGGAAATCGAGGAAAGCCAGTTTTATCCTACCGATGAGCAATTGAAGCGGGGATTCGGGGATGACGTCATCAAGGTGAACAATAGTTGCGGAGCCGGAACGCTCCGGGGATGGGACGGCACGCAGACTACCATGATTCAGCCCGTTGACATCCGTGGCCAGCGGATTCTTGCCGACGGTCCGGTACGTACCGTAGTAGATGCCGAAGTGAAAGGCTGGCAATATCAGGGTAAAGAACTGAATATGATAAACCGTTACACCCTCTATGCCGGACACCGTGATGCACAGGTGGATGTGATTTTTGATGCTCCGCTGACCGATGAAGTATTTGCTACCGGTGTGCAAAACATAACCGGACATGCCGCAATGTATTCCGACCATGAAGGACTCGTAGCAAGCTGGGGAACCGATTGGCCCGTAAACGATACGGTGAAGTATAAAAAGGAAACGGTAGGTCTTGCTACGTATATCCCTAAGAAACTGGTCGTAAAAGAAACCGCCGACAAGGAGAACTTCCTTTATACCGTGAGCGCTCCCGGCGAAAGTTCATTCCGTTATTACACGTCGTTTACATCGTGCAAGGAAACTTTTGGATATCCGACCAAAGAAAAATGGTTTGCCTACGTGCAAGAATGGAAGAAGTATTTGGAACAGCCTGTTAAGATACAAGTCATCGAGTAAGCAAGGTTGCGGTGTGCTGCCCATACTCCGGCATTTGACCTAAAGTATAAAGAATCATAAAATTTGACCGGCAGGGAAGGTAAACCGCATATCTCAATCGTAATAGGCAAAAAGTGAAATCTAAATTGTAAACCGTAAATTGTAAATGTACAAGATGAAACAACTTTTACTCTCAATCCTGCTGGGAGGCTGTGCGCTTCCTGCGCTGCACGCCCAAGATAACTATGTTTCGGAAGTATGGGTGGCCGACCAAGGTGACGGAACGTATAAAAATCCGGTTCTTTATGCCGACTATTCCGACCCCGATGTTATCCGTGTGGGCGAAGATTATTACCTCACTTCATCCAGTTTCGGATGTTTGCCCGGACTTCAGGTGCTTCATTCCAAAGACTTGGTGAACTGGAGTTTCGCAGGTGTTGCAGTGCCTCATGCCTTGCCTCCTGTAACCGATACTGCCCCTCAGCACGGAAACCGTGTATGGGCTCCCTGCATCCGTCATCATAACGGAGAGTTTTATATCTTTTGGGGAGACCCCGATCAAGGTATCTTTATGGTGAAAGCCAAGGATGTGAAAGGACCGTGGTGCGAACCGGTATTGGTGAAAGCAGCCAAGGGAATTATTGACACCACTCCGCTTTGGGACGAAGACGGACGTGTGTATCTTGCTCACGCTTACGCCGGAAGCCGTGCCGGACTGAAGAGCGTCATTGCCGTATGCGAATTGAGCGCCGATGCCACCCGTACCATCGGACCCTCACGAATCGTATTCGACGGACACGAAGCGCACGAAACCTGCGAAGGTCCCAAGTTCTACAAACGCAATGGATATTATTACATGTTTTTCCCTGCCGGTGGAGTACCGACGGGCTGGCAGGTAGTAGCACGCTCGAAAAACGTATATGGCCCTTACGAATGGCGTACCGTGATGGCACAAGGCGACAGCCCTGTCAACGGTCCTCACCAAGGCGGATGGGTAGACACACCTACAGGCGAAGACTGGTTCATGCATTTTCAGGATGTAGGTGCGGCAGGACGCCTTGTACACCTCCAGCCGATGAAATGGGTGAACGATTGGCCCGTTATCGGTGAAGATAAAGACGGAGACGGATGCGGTGACCCTGTATTGACTTGGAAAAAACCGAATGTGGGAAAAACTTATCCGATTTGCACTCCGCAGGAAAGTGATGAATTCAACACCAATATTCTTGGCTTGCAATGGCAATGGAACGCAAATATCAACGATAAGTGGCACTTTTGCGATGAGGAACACGGGTGCCTGCGCCTCTATTCTTATCCAGTAACAGAAAACTACAAGAGCTTGTGGGATGTGCCCAATATGCTGCTCCAAAAGTTCCCTGCACCGAGTTTCAAGGCAACCATGAAACTGAAGTTCGCTCCTATCGCTAAATACAAAGGCGAACGCACCGGACTGGTGGTGATGGGTATGGACTATGCCGGAATCATTCTTGAGAACACGGAAAGCGGACTGGTGCTCTCGCAAGTGGAATGCAAGAAGGCAGACCGTGGAGGAACAGAAACCGTCAATGCCAGTGTGCCTCTGAAAGAAAACGAAATCTACCTGCGTGCCGAAATCATTTCTACCGGTGAAAAGATAAGCAAAAGCGAAGGCGGACACGACCTTGTCGTAATGTGCCAGATGAGTTATAGCACGAATGGAAAGAAATTCCAGAAATTAGGCAAACCTTTCCAAGTAAAAGAAGGCAAATGGATAGGTGCCAAGGTGGGTACTTTCTGCACCCGTCCTGCTATCGTCACCAATGACGGAGGATGGGCAGACATAGACTGGTTCCACATTACGAAAGAATAAGGAACTGTTTTGGATTTCTACAAAATATAGGTCTATCGCTGTAAGATTAATAATCTTCAGGCTGCAAGATTATTAATCTTACAAGCGGAAGATTATTAATCTTACACCAGACGAAGTCATCTGTCGTCTCTAAGAGCCTGTCGTTTAAAAATCCCAATAAAGCAAGATTCTACCAGATTAATTTAAAACAGACTCTAAGCTGCCGCAAGCATACAAATCGTTTTATGAATGTCCTTTAGATTTGCCGATGCAGTCGTTTTAGGAGCAGATATTGGCTAAAGGATATTCATAAATCGTTTTTATTCTTGTGGCAGCCTTTTTATGCCACATGGTAGAGACAATACAAAATATTCAAGGAAAAGACACCCCTATATAACGTCACTGTTTCTTGTCCGATTCACACTATTTACGGTCGATACTTCACCTTTTAAGAAAAACGAAGTACAAAAAATCACACCCTATTGTTTTATTGGTTATTTTTGTCGCCCAAAAACTAAATGAAGATGAAAAGAGCCTGTTATTGTTTCCCATACCTCAATCTGTGGTTGCTGCTTACCTTTATAGCTGCCGGCACTTTGTATATGCAAGCTCAAAAATGGCTTCCATCCGATTCACTTTTCGCACATTACCTGCAAAACAAAGGATATAAAATTATCAACAACAACCAATTTACCCTTTTACCCAGTGGACGGGAAAAGTTTGACCATTTATTTGCCGAAATACGCAAAGCAAAACAACATATCCATTTAGAGTATTTCAATTTCCGGAATGATTCCATAGCCAATGCCCTATTCGACTTGCTTGCCCTAAAAACAAAAGAGGGAGTCGAGGTACGTGCCATGTTTGATGCTTTCGGAAATATGTCGAACAACCGGCCATTACGCAAACGCCATTTGAATGCATTGAGGGAAAAAGGTATCGATATCGTCACGTTTGACCCCATTACCTTCCCCTACTTCAACCATATCGCCAGCCGTGACCACCAAAAAATCGTGGTCATCGACGGCAAAACCGGTTATACCGGCGGAATGAACATTGCCGACTATTACATCAACGGACTACCTAAAATCGGAGCGTGGCGAGACATGCACCTCTGCATCAAAGGCCCTGCCGTAAACGAATTACAACATGCATTTGTAGACACATGGGAAAAAGAAACCGGACAAGAAATCAAAGGACAAACCTATTTCCCTTTCAATACCGACTCACTTAATGCCCCACCCCGACACGCCGGAGGACAAGTGGCAATCGTGCAACGCATCCCCAAGACTCATCCCGAAGCTATGCGGCACGCTTATATTGCCGCCATTGATGCCGCCCAATATAAGATACAACTCATCAATCCTTATTTTACCCCCACGATAAGTGTAAGACGTGCCATCGAACGGGCTTTGGAACGAGGAGTAAAAGTGGAAATTATGATTCCAGGCAAATCGGACATCTCATTTACCCCCGATGCCGGATTTTATTTTGCCAACAAGTTACGCAAGAAAGGTGCACGCATTTATATTTACAACGGAGGGTTTCACCATTCGAAAGTAATGATGGTAGACGACCGTTTCTGCACGATAGGAAGCACCAACCTGAACAGCCGGAGCCTGCGCTACGACTATGAAATCAATGCTTTCCTATTCGATCTTCCCATTACCGACCAATTGGTGCAAATTTTCAATCAGGACAAACGGAACAGTACAGTGATGACCAAAGATGTCTATAAAGACCGTACACCCTGGAAACGCTTCATAGGCTGGTTTGCCCATCTGTTTACACCGGTACTTTGAAATCCGGAATGCCAAGCAGGTTCCGGCAAATGCAAGAACAGCCTCGAAAAAGTATAAAATTTAATGAAATCTATGGTGCGAATGCAAGATTTTTCTTATTTTTGTCATTATATAGCATTATAACAGACAAAAGAATGAAAGTAATCAATTTGATAAAATCCTCGGAAAAGACCGCATTTTCGTTCGAGATTCTGCCTCCGCTTAAAGGGACAGGCATTGAAAAAGTATATGAAACCATCGATCTTCTCCGCGAGTTCGACCCGAAATACATCAACATAACTACTCACCGAAGCGAATACGTCTACACCGAACTGGGTAATGGATTGTTCGAGCGAAAACGTGTGCGACGCCGTCCGGGAACCGTAGCCGTTGCAGCCGCTATCCAGAACAAATATGGCATCCCGGTAGTTCCTCACGTATTATGCAGTGGGTTCACACGCGAAGATATCGAATACATGCTGCTTGACCTGCAATTCTTAGGCATCACTGACCTGCTGGTGCTACGAGGTGACAAGGCAAAACACCAATCTGTATTTACCCCCGAACCTGGCGGATATAGCCATGCCATCGAACTGGAAAATCAGATAAATGACTTCAACCGTGGAATTTTCATCGATGGTTCACCCATTAAGGAACCGGTACATCCGTTCGGTTACGGAGTAGCATGTTATCCCGAAAAGCACGAAGAAGCCCCCAATATGGAACAGGACATCTACTGGCTGAAACAAAAAATAGAATCAGGTGCACAATATGCTGTAACGCAACTATTCTATGACAATGCAAAATACTTTGCATTTGTCGACCGCCTCCGTGCCGAAGGGATAAACGTCCCCATCATTCCAGGCATCAAGCCTTTCGGAAAACTTTCGCAACTGTCTGTCATTCCGAAAACCTTTAAAGTAGACCTGCCACAGACACTGGTAGCAGAAGCTATGAAATGCCATACCGATGCAGAAGCTGCCGAACTGGGTGTGGAATGGTGCATCAATCAATGCCGGGAATTAATGAGACATGGAGTTCCAAGTATCCATTTTTATACCGTAGGCGCCGCACAAAGTGTGAGCCGTGTAGCCAAAGCCATATACTGACATGTATCTGAAAGACATCATAGGACAAACCGAAGCCAAACAACACCTCCTGACATTGGTGCATGAAACACGTGTGCCTCATGCCATGTTGCTTTACGGTCCGCCGGGAAGTGGAAAACTCCCCCTTGCCATAGCTTTTGCCCGATACCTGACCTGTGATAATCCGGGGTCAGACGACGCATGCGGACACTGTCCTTCATGTCTGATGATGAACAAACTGGCACACCCTGACGTGCATTTTGCTTTTCCGGTAGTAAAGAAAAAAAGCGGACGTGACACTGTATCAGCAGATTATCTGGATGCATGGCGTCAACAATTGCTTGACACTCCTTACTTTAACCTGCAAATGTGGCTGGAACGAATGGGAACCGAAAACCAACAAGCACAAATATTTGTGAGCGAAAGTGACGAAATCCAACGAAGTCTTGCACTCAAACCCTCTCGCAGCAAATACAAAATAATGATTATCTGGCTGCCTGAAAAGATGAATGCCGAATGCGGCAACAAGCTACTCAAACTATTGGAAGAGCCGCCGGCTCACACGGTATTCCTGATGGTAAGTGAAATGCCCGATGCCCTTATGCCTACGCTAGTCAGTCGTATGCAGCGTTTTCGACTCCCCCCCTTGCCCGAAGAAGAAATTGCCTCGATGCTGGCTTCACGCTATATGCTCACCCCTGAAGACAGCAACGAAATAGCCCACTTATCGGAAGGAAGTATCATTGCAGCGATAGGAAACATCCGGCTAAGTGAAGAACGACGTTTGTTTTTCGACCTGTTCACTTCATTGATGCGCCTTGCATACGCCCGGCGATTAAAAGAACTGAAAGCATGGAGCGAACAAGTAGCTGCACTGGGACGTGAACGGCAAAAAAGCTTTTTAGACTATAGCGAACGGATGCTACGCGAAAATTTTATCTACAACTTCCATCATCCGGAAATGAACTACATGGCGCGTGAAGAAAAACAGTTTGCCACTCGTTTTGCCCCGTATATCAATGAACGAAACGTTATGGGCATTTTTGGTGAATTGCAAGAAGCAGCCCGGCATATCGAACAAAACGCGAATCCGAAATTCGTGTTCTTTGATTTCGTGCTGAAAATAATTGTATGGTTAGTGAAAAAATAAACGGTTAGTTTGTAAGTTCTTAAGTTAATCAGTTGATTAGTTAAAAACTCAAGAACTCAAGAACTCAAGAACTTAAAAACTCAAGAACTTAAAAACTCAAGAACTTAAAAACTCAAGAACTCAAGAACAGAATACTTATATGGAGAATAAATTTATATTAAAAAACGGAAGCGGCTCCTTGTGCTGCAAGGGCTGCGGAAAACAAGATAACAAACTGAATACGTACGACTGGCTTGCCGATATTCCAGGCAATGCCGAACTGGAAGACATGGTGGAAATCCAATTCAAGAATACACGAAAAGGATATTACAAAAACAGTAACCGTCTGAAACTGGAAAAAGGGGACACCGTAGCTGTAGAAGCCAGTCCTGGACACGACATTGGTGTAGTGACCTTGACAGGACGTCTGGTACCGTTACAGATGCGCAAGGCAAACATTAAACCTGATGCTGAAATACGCCGTATCTACCGCAAAGCCAAACCTGTAGACCTGGAAAAATACCGTGAAGCCAAAAGCCGCGAACATGACACTATGATTCGCTCAAGGCAAATAGCCTTGCAATTAGGACTACAAATGAAAATCGGTGACGTAGAATACCAAGGAGATGGAAACAAGGCTATATTTTATTACATCGCCGATGAACGTGTAGATTTCCGCCAACTTATCAAAGTACTGGCTGAAGTGTTCCGCGTGCGTATCGAAATGAAACAAATCGGAGCCCGTCAGGAAGCTGGACGTATCGGTGGTATCGGACCTTGCGGACGCGAATTATGCTGCGCTACGTGGATGACCAACTTTGTCTCTGTCTCCACCAGTGCCGCACGCTATCAAGATATTTCACTCAACCCACAAAAGCTTGCCGGTCAGTGCGCCAAATTGAAATGCTGTCTCAATTACGAAGTGGATGCTTACGTGGAATGTCAGAAAAGGCTGCCCAGCAAAGAAATTACCCTGGAAACCGCTGATTCCACCTATTATTATTTCAAAGCAGATATATTAAGAGGAGCCATCACTTACTCTACCGATAAGAATTTCCTTGCCAACGAAGTGACCATTTCACCCAAACGCGCATTCGAAATCATTAACATGAACAAGCAAGGGGAAAAACCGGTCAAACTTGCGGCAGACAATGATGCCGAAGACCCGAAATCAAAAGATTTGCTGGAACAAGAAAGTGTTACCAGATTTGATAAAAACAAGAGTGGCAAAAACAAAAAGAAGAAAAAGAATCCGGAGAAACAACGCAACGCCAACGCACAGGAAATGCAAAATAACACTAAACCGAACGGAGGCAATGCAACAGAAACAAAAAACTCTGCGCCACATAGCAAAAAACAAAAAAATAAAGTTGAACGCCAAAAAAATAAAAATAATGAACAGCAAGGAGAAGCAGGTGTAAACAAACAATTGCCGGCAGGACCTGTCAAACAAAATACTAAAAAACTGCCCGCTGTAACCGCCCAAACCAAAGAAGGAGCAAAAGCAGAAAACACGAATCACCCTGCTTCTGCCAACAATAATGGAGGAAAACCAAACCGGAACAACAACCGTCGCCCTAAGAACAAAGGAAACGCTGATGAAGGAGGAAACGCCCCCCAGCAGCCGCAAATGTAAACAAACGATACAAATCATCCGTGATTTCCCACACAGAGACGCAGGCATTACCCCGTGTCTCTGTGTCTAAACCGAACTCAAAACATGAAACTACTTAAATTGTTTTCCCTGTCTATCATAACCGTTTTACTTACAGGATGCGAAAACAATCCTACAGTATTCCACCGCTACCAAGCGATTCCTATACAAGGTTGGAAACGAAAAGACACCCTTTCGTTCACCATCCCCGACACACTTACCGGGAACCGGTACGAATTGGAAATCGGATTGCGACATACCGAAATGTACCCCTACCGGGATCTTTGGATTGCTTTAATCCACCCGCTTGATTCCTTTCCGCCAGATACATTCCATGTTGAACTTGCCTCATCAAAAGGCGACTGGAAAGGAAAAGGAAATGCGGGTAGCCTATATCAGTATGCTTTAAGCGTAGGAAATATTACGCTAACTTCTGCCGACACCTTGCTTCAACTGGTCCAGGTAATGAAAGACTCCTGCCTGCAAGGAATTACCGATGCAGGTATCCGCCTATCGTTCACGAGCCGCATCAATACGCAAAAAGACAAACAACAGGATAGTAAATCCCCAAAGCGATGAACCTCCATAACTGAAAAAAGGCAACGGTATGCCAATAACGGGAGTCAGCCCTAATACCATTCCTACATTAACAAAGAGATGGAAGAAAAAGATGCTCAAGACACTATAACCATACACTCTGCCGAACCGGGTACTTTGCCGCTCAGCCAGATGAATCAAACGCCAAATAAAGACAGCAAACAAAAGAATGACTGTAACCGAACCGACAAAACCCTGTTCTTCACCTACCGTACAGAAGATGAAATCGGTATCTTGTTCGGGTACATATTTCAATTTTGTCTGCGTACCGTTCAGGAATCCTTTTCCTAAAAATCCTCCCGAACCAATGGCAATCTTGCTTTGATTCACATTATAACCAGCCCCTGTAGGATCATCTTCCATTCCTAACAACACTTTTATACGAATCTGTTGATGCGCTTCAAGCACATTGTTGAATACATATTCTGTGGAAAAGAAAAAGCCTACCGAACCGATGGTGAATAAAAAAATATAAAAATAATTCCGAATCCGCTCATGCAAGCCCAAATAAAGCAGGTATAAACACAAACACACACATACAATACGCTGGACGTATGCCACATTAAACGGAATGACATAAAGCGAAAACAACAGACTGAGCAACATGAGTCCCAAGCCGAATGACAATATAAAAATTACCGGCTTACGGCTTTCACGACAATACGAACTTACAAGCAAAGCGGAGAATGCTATAATCAAAGCCATCACGGAAAACTCCCCCCATGAAGTCAATTCATCCCCCATCAAGTCGCCACTGAAACGTATCCCCACAATGAAATAAATTACAGCACAAACGCCGGCAAATAATATAGACCCAGTCATGCCTTCGCGATACAACACAAGGAAAAAAGACAAATAAACAAGTGCAGACCCCGTTTCTTTCTGGCATACAATCAATATCATCGGTACCAAGATAATGGCTAGTGCCACTACCATGTCCTTCCACCGGTCGATAGAAAAAGTATATTCGCCCATAAACTTGGCAAGAGCAAGTGCTGTGGCAAATTTGGCAAACTCAGCCGGCTGAAGACTGACCGGTCCCAGCACAATCCATGAACGTGACCCCTTTATCTCGTGTGGATTAAAAATGGTGCCAAACAGTAAAAGCAACAGAATCCCATATATCAGATAAGCATACGTATCATAAAGCCGATCTTCCAACATCAGCAATACAAAGCCTAAGACCAGTGAACACCCTATCCACATCAATTGTTTACCTGCCCGCGTAGTCAAATCGAAAAAATTGGGCTCACCATAATCATAGCTTGCCCCACATACGCTGAACCATCCACACGTCACCAGAATCAAATAAAGCGACACGGTCCACCAGTCCACCGATTTCCACCAACTATCTTTCCTGTATGCCATAATCTATCCTTCTGTGTTGAATGTCGGAAGCCAAAGCCTCATCAGCTTCCGTCAGTTTTCCCGTAAGGTATTGTTCTATCATCAAACGGCCAATGGGCACACCATAAGTTGCACCCCATCCACCGTTTTCTACATAAACAGCTATCGCTATCTTCGGATTGTCCATCGGAGCAAACCCCATAAAGGCTGAATGGTCTTTTCCATGGTTCTGTGCCGTACCTGTCTTTCCACATACTTCGATATCCGGCAGATTTGCCATCCGGCATGTACCTCCCAACACCGCCGAACGCATTCCTTGCACTACTTCTTCGTAATGCATTTCTGACACCTTCGTGTACCGGCGTTCGCGATACAAAGAATCAAGCTGCTCCCCTTCAATGCCTTTCACCACATGAGGCGTAACAAAATATCCACGGTTGGCTATCGTAGCCCCCAGATTTGCTATTTGCAACGGAGTAGCCGTAACTTCCCCCTGGCCGATGGCAATACTGATAACGGTCAGACCATTCCACGAACCACGGTATGCCTTGTCGTAAAACTGAGCATTGGGAATCATACCGCGTTTCTCGCCCGGTAAATCTATACCCAGTGTATATCCGAATCCCATCGAAACCATATAGTCGCGCCACGTGTTCATCGCCTTCTGTACAGTGCCGTACTTCTGCCGTGCCCCAATCATGTGATACAAGCCCCAGCAAAAATAACCGTTGCACGAAGTAGCTATCGCCGGCACCAAGGATAAAGGCGAAGGATGGGCATGGCAACCTACATGAAGCCCACGGAACGAAAATCCTTTCACACACGGATACATCGTACCCGGAACAATGATACCTTCCTGCAAAAAAGTCAGAGCTTGAGTAGTCTTGAAAGTAGAACCAGGCGGATACGTTCCCATAATAGCACGGTTCAACAAGGGTTTCCAAGGGTCACGGGCCATTTTCAGGTGATTTTTTCCACGGTTACGCCCAATCATCAAACTAGGATCATAAGTAGGAGACGATACCAAACATAACACTTCACCCGTAGAAGGCTCTATCGCCACGATGCTCCCGATTTTTCCTTCCAACAACCGTTCACCCAACATCTGGAGTTCGATATCAAGGCTCAATGTCAGATTTTTACCAGGAACCGGAGACTTATCGAATTTCCGGTCCATGTAGTTGCCTTGTATACGTCCGTGAGCATCACGCAACAAGATTTCTACCCCCTTTTCTCCCCGCAACTGTTTTTCGTACGAACGCTCGACACCCAAACTTCCGATAAAGTCACCCGGAGCATAATACTCATCCTTTTCAATATCGCTTTTAGACACTTCAGAAATGTCTCCCAAGATATGTGCTCCTGCTGGATACGTATATTGGCGGATGGTACGGCGTTGGATGTAAAAACCAGGGAACATAAACATCTTTTCCTGAAACACACCACAATCCTCTGCCGAAAGTTGCGTAAGAAACACCTGATGCGTATAGGGCGAATAACCCGGATTAAGGCGACGGTTCTTCAAGTCCTGGAAACGGCGGCGCACAAATTCGGGCGTAACCTTCAGCGTACGGCACAAGTCCATTGTATCAAGCTGAGTGATTTCTTTCATAATGACCGTAATGTCGTAGGCAGGCTGATTGTATACCAACAATTTTCCTGTACGGTCGTACATCACTCCCCGACTTGGATACTGCACCCTTCTGAGCAGAGCATTGCTTTCGGCATTCTTCTTATAATCGTCACTCAAGATTTGCAAGACGAACAGACGCAAGATAAAAAGTATGACCACAACCAGCACCACACCGCCTATCACATACCTCCTTCTTGCCAAACGATAAATCCGGTCCACTACCTTTTCCTCCTCATCGCATCTACACACATGATGCAAACGACTGTCATTACGGTATCCGTCACGATGCGCAATGCCAGCCCTGTTGCATGCTGAAAATTAAACACATCCGTCAGGCGCACGGCAATGATAAACAATAGCGTTGCACTCGACACATAGCGCAAGAAGGCTCCCACCCCCATACTACGTATTCCAGGTTCATAGTCATCGGTAGTTTCGCGAAGCATCTGCATCTGTAACAAAAAACGCCGGGCAAATGCCAGTAAAGTAGCAGATGCTGCATTCACCCCCGGCGTGTTACTGAATATATCCACACACAATCCCAATACGAAAGCTTGCAATAAAATGGTCTTACGCGAGATTTCCGAGTTAAGCACCAAGATATAATATATGAATACCATCGGCGTAGCATAACCCATGATATGTACATGGTTCAGAATCTGGGTCTGAACCAATACCAAAACCACGAACCACACAACACGATGCAACGCCTGAACCATAAATTATCCTTTATACCTTATTTAATACTATCCTCTAATGATACCTGTTCGGCACGTCCGTCGTAACAAATCACACTAACATCCGTCAACCGTGCAAAATCGGTGAACAAACGCACTTTCAACAAATACGAAAGCCCGTCATGGCTATCCTTGCGGTCATCCACCATCCCCACCGGCACACCTTCCGGAAAAATGGCACTATGCCCACTGGTCACCACTGTATCGCCCAATGAAAACTCGGCATGACGGGGAATATCCTGCAGCCATGCATATTGCGATGAACCACCTTCCCATTTCAGCACGCCAAAATAATCGGTACGACGTATCTTGCAACTGATGTTACTTTTCGAATTCAACACCGGAAGCACCAGCGCGTAATGCGCCGAAGCACGGTACACCACCCCCACTACACTATTCCCGCTCAGCACTCCCATCTCAGCATACACACTGTCCGCCGTACCTTTATCAATCGTAACATAATTGTCACTACGCGTCAAACTGTTGTTCACCACACGTGCCGAGGTTACCCAATAAGCATCCGGAGCACTTTGCCGCATCCGCACCACCGCCATACTGTCTTTCATATAGGCATCCAGCTCACGGCTCAAACGTTCCACCTCCAATTCCAGTTCCACGTTGCGGCGAGTCAGATCCTGATTCGTTTCCCGCAGACCAAAATAAGACGTGATGCTGCTCACCGCCTTGTCTACCCATGTCACAATCCCGTTAGCAGATGTGAAATACACGCTTCCCTGGTAATTGTTAAAACGGAACAACAAAGTGAAACTGACTACTTCCAATACAATGAAAAGCAGCCAGTAATCATATTTCAGCAAAAAATTCAGCAGGTTCCGCATACCCCCGTCATCGCATCAGGAACGAAAAGCGATCTACATTCTTCAATGCGATGCCCGTACCCTTTGCCACACTCAGTAAAGGATCCTCGGCAATGTGGAACGGAATGTTTATCTTGTCGGTCAGACGCTTGTCAAGCCCACGCAACAAAGCTCCTCCACCCGCCAAATAAATGCCGTTGCTCACGATATCGGCATACAATTCCGGCGGAGTGTTCTCCAGTGCATTCAGCACGGCGGTTTCTATCTTGGCAATGCTCTTTTCCAGACAATGGGCTATTTCCTGATAGCAGACCGGTACCTCCATCGGCAAAGCCGTAATGCGATTAGGCCCCCGTACAACGTAATCCTCCGGAGCATCGTCACCCAAGTCGGTCAATGCCGCTCCCACGTGTATCTTGATACGTTCAGCCATACGCTCGCTCACTTTCACGTTATGCTGACGGCTCATATACTCCTGAATGTCTGCTGTCAGGTCATCGCCTGCAATACGAATGGAATTATTCGATACGATACCTCCCAATGAAATAACGGCAATTTCGGTTGAGCCACCACCTATATCCACAATCATATTGCCTTCGGGTGCCTCCACGTCCAGCCCGATGCCGATAGCAGCCGCCATCGGTTCAAAAATCAAATAAACATCGCGCCCTCCTGCATGTTCGGCACTATCACGCACAGCACGCAGTTCCACCTCGGTAGAACCTGAAGGAACTCCAATCACCATCCGCAACGAGGGGGTAAACAGACGGCGTCCCGGATTCACCTTCTTTATCAGCCCGCGCATCATTTGCTCACATGCATTAAAGTCGGCTATCACTCCATCGCGTAGCGGACGCACAGTGCGGATATTCGGGTTTTCTTTCTCGTACATCAGCTTCGCACGCTCGCCCACAGCTATCATCTTGTCCGTACGGCGGTCCAGCGCCACTACCGACGGCTCGTCTACTACTATTTTATCATTGCTCAGGATGATGGTGTTCGCCGTACCCAAATCCATCGCTATTTCCTGTGTAAAAGAGAACAGTCCCATGGTTAAAATTCAAAATTAAAAATTCAAGATTGAAATGTCGGACACTCCAAGCCGGAACCGCTTCCGATTATTTACCCTCAAACCAATTATGGATAGCAGTATCATACGAAGAAGACACCCCAAACGCTTCACAAGCCAACTGACGGCGTTCCTCACGCGTGGTCTCCGCACCTCTCTGCTTCAAAATATCCAGTAAGGTCGCGTATTGTGCCTTGCTCGCCACGATAACCACATCATTGAAATTTTTTGCTGCAGCACGAATCAACGAGATGCCGCCTATATCGATTTTCTCAATAATATCTTGTCCACCGGCACCCGATGCCACGGTATCCTCGAATGGATACAAATCAACAATCACAAGGTCGATTTCCGGTATTTCATATTGCTGTACCTGCTTCTGGTCGTCTTCCAGGCTACGACGGCATAAGATACCTCCGAATACTTTCGGATGCAAAGTCTTCACACGGCCGCCTAAAATGGAAGGATATCCCGTCACATCTTCCACAGCTTCACACTTATATCCCAATCCTTCGATAAAATGGCGCGTACCGCCCGTAGAAAGGAATTCCACACCGTCATTCGCCAACAGGCGGATTATCTCGTCCAGTCCGTCTTTATGGTAAACGGACACCAAAGCTCTTTTTATCTTCTTTACTTCTGACATACTACTACTTTTTAAAAAGTGAATATTTCTTTATTTGGGTACAAAGGTACGAAATATCTGTTTATAAACATAATAACCGGGCATGAAATTATCTTTCTTTTATTTTGTAACAGTTTTGTAATATGTATTAAGCGAATTTTACCTAATTTTGTACCCGAAAAACAAGCTAACAACAATATGGAAACTGTTTATCTAGGAATTGTAATATTCCTTTTCATGCTGGCGGTATTTGACTTGCTGGTGGGTGTCAGCAACGACGCCGTGAACTTTATGAATTCGGCTGTAGGCGCAAAAGTCGCCAAGTTTCGCACTATCATTATCGTAGCAGCCGCAGGAGTCTTCTTAGGAGCCATTATGAGTAATGGCATGATGGATATCGCCCGACACGGTATCTTCCAACCTTCCAATTTCAGTTTTTACGAAATCATGTGCATCTTGCTGGCGGTAATGGTTACCGACGTGGTATTGCTCGATGTGTTCAACACGTTAGGGCTTCCCACTTCCACCACAGTTTCCATGGTGTTCGAACTGCTGGGAGGTACGTTCATTCTGGCAATACTGAAAATCATAGGCGATGAAACAGGCATGTATTCATTAGGAGACATGATGAACACCGAAAAAGCATTCTCGGTCATCATGGCAATCTTCCTCTCCGTTGCCATCGCCTTCATAGCCGGTACGGTGGTGCAATACATCTCCCGACTCATTTTCAGCTTCAACTACAAGAAAAACCTCTCGTGGACCATCGGCATTTTCGGCGGCCTCTCTACTACGGCACTTGCCTACTTCATCCTTATTCAAGGACTGAAAAGTTCACCTTATATTTCTCCCGAAACGCTTGAGTGGATCAACAACCATAATTCCATGCTGATTTTAGGATGTTTCGTCTTCTTCACCCTGCTGATGCAAATCCTGCACTGGTGCAAAGTGAATGTGTTCCGCATCATTGTCTTGTTAGGTACTTTCTCGCTGGCACTCGCCTTTGCAGGCAATGACCTGGTGAACTTCATCGGTGTGCCACTCGCAGGCTATTCTTCCTATATGGACTATGTGGCAAATGCCAACGGAGCGGGCATACACGATTTCATGATGAACTCTCTGATGTCATCCGCCAAAACACCAATGATCTTCCTTTTTCTATCGGGATTGGTAATGGTTTACGCACTTGCCACTTCGAAGAAAGCACAAAACGTTATCAAGACTTCGGTCGACCTCTCGCGTCAGGAAGAAGGCGACGAAATGTTCGGCTCATCGGCCATAGCGAGAACCATCGTACGCCGTGCTACCGCGACCAATGAGTTCCTTGTACGTGTCATCCCTGCCAACGTACGCAAGTGGATTGACAGCCGTTTCAACAAAGATGAAGTAATTCTGGCAAACGGCGCAGCATTTGATATGGTGCGTGCTTCGGTCAACCTTGTTCTCTCGGGATTGCTCATCATCATCGGTACTACGATGAAATTACCCCTTTCTACCACTTACGTCACTTTCATTGTAGCCATGGGCTCATCATTAGCCGACCGCGCTTGGGGACGCGAAAGTGCAGTCTATCGCATCACCGGAATGTTCTCCGTCATCGGCGGATGGTTCATCACCGCGTTTGTGGCATTTACTATCTGTGCCATCGTCACCGTCTTGATGTATTACACCAGCTTTGTGGGCATGTTCATTTTCATCTGCGTGGCTGTATTCCTGCTGGTAAGAAGCAACATCAAGTTCAGCGAAAAGCAAAAAGCAGAAAAACAAGATGACATCTTCAAGCGCATGATGTCTACCAAAGATAAAAACGAAACCTTTACCCTCCTGCGCCAGCACGTCAGAGAAACGTTGTCGGAATACATCGACTATACAGAGAAAACCTACGTACAGGTAACCGACGGTTTCATCAACGAAGACCTGAAGAGCTTGAAGAAGGGAATGAACTCGGCAGAAGAAAAACGCAAGATGCTGAAAAAACGCCGCCGCAAGGAAATCCTCGGCCTGCGCCGCATCCCCATCGCCATTGCCATCGAAAAAAACACATGGTTTCACCTTGGAAGCAACAGCTGCGAACAGATGCTTTACTGCCTGAAGCGTATCTGCGAGCCTTGCAAGGAACACGTTGACAACAACTTCAACCCCATCTCGAAAGAAAGCATAGCCGACTTCCTGCCCATCCGGGAAGAACTCTGCAAACTGATGGAAAGTACCCGGGCCGATATCGAGAATAACAACTACGCCGACACCGATGAAATTCTGGTGAAAGGTGATGCCTTGAAAAACAAGATTTCAGCTCTGCGTAAGGCACAGATGAACCGCCTGCAGGAAACAGACAACACAAACCTGAAAGCTGCCATGGTGTACCTGAATATCTTACAGGAAACACAAGAGTTAGTAAGCATCTGGCGCCACTTGCTCCGTGCAAGCCGTTTCTTCCAGAACGACTATGTACCCCAGCAGGAAGCACTCACATTGAGCCTGAGCGAATAGGAATATTTAGAGCCGTTTAAATTTCCAATAAAGAAATAACCTGAGGGTGTATTGAAATCGAAATCAACCCTCATTTTGTCATCCTAGCATGAGCGCAGGATCCCGGAAACAGAAAACTATGCATACGAGATCCTGCACTTTGTCTAGGATGACATTACTTTTTTTGATAGTGTTTTTATTTTGATACCCCCTCATAAAATGTGACGTCTCTACCAAAATAGTAAATAGCAAATCGCCAAATCGTAAATCACACTCACGGCATCGGCTTCAAGCCTTCCCAACGCACGTTCCACGTACCGTCTTTCGGGAATCCGGGGTTCACGCCTTCCGAACCGTCCCAGCCTGCACACATCATCGCCACGGCGGTAAGCAAGCCGCCATTGCCCGGCAGGTACACGCGCAGGCGTCCGTCCTGATAGTTGTGCCCGTTCACCAGATACGTGTTGGTGCGCTTGTCCATCAGCAAGGCTCCCACCGCCTTTTCAGGCTCGCCCAGGCGTGCCGCGTCCATGGCGGTCATCGGGTAATCCCAGCCCCAGGTCTTGTTCCAGTTCCAGTTGTCCCATACCCAGTCGAGGGTGTTGCGCATATAGTCGGCATGGATGAGCTTGTTCATCGGAAGAATGCCCACGGCACCCAGCACCGCCATGTGGTCGGAGGTGAAACGGATGTCCTTATACGTATCCGTAGCGGTCTCGGCGGCAAGATACAGGTGGTCTTTGTTGTATGCCAGCGGAGAGAGTTTCTCTATCAGCACGTCCCATTCAGGCACACGCTCCATGCCGGCACGTTCGCGCCACTCCTGAGCCACGCCCATGGCATAATGCCAGTAAGAAAGCTCGAAAGGAGGATTTACCGTATCGGCGGCACGCAAGGTTTCCTGGGCCGGAATGGCGCCCTTCAGGATATAGCGGTCGTTCGCCTTGTCGTAGGTAGCGAACGAGTACATAAACTCGGCGGTTTCCTGTACCAGCTTGTTATATTTCTGAATAATCGAGTCCGACGGCTCGGCACGGTAAAGCAGTTCGGCAAGGTAAATCAGGTGGGGCTGCTGCCAGATGAGGAAGCTTCCCACGTTCGACGGTGCCTCGATGCCGCTCGGGTCGGTCATCTTCATCCAGCGCACGCCTTCGAATCCCTGACGTTCGGCAATCTGGCGGGCTACGGGTTCCGCCTTTTCATACCAGCCCAAGGTGCGTCCCATCATTTCGGGGTGTCCCCACAAGGCGAAATGCGCCTGATGCCACCAAATCATTTCCAAATGGAACTTTCCGAACCACGAGTTATACGTCAGGCCCGTTTCCTGCGGAGGCGTAGAGCCTGCGCACTGGATAGCCATCAGGTACTGGCTCAGCACCACGCGGCGTTCCAGTTCCTTGGCGCGCGGATCGGTGCAAAGCGAGAAGTCCACCGCCCCGCCTTTCGTCCAATACGTGTTCCAATACGCCGATGCAGCCTGTTCCGACTGGGCAAACGTCACGGCAGGCGCGTCAGACGGCTCGGGCGTAAACTGGCAGGTAAAGGCAAAAGCCGTGTCTGCCGGAGTCAGGACGAAATAGTTCTTTTCTTTCTCCTTCAGGGTAGCATCGCCTTCCCAACGCACCGTCACATAATAGGTCGTGGCGTCCAGCTGGCGTTTCAGCACGGCGCTCTGCCCGTCTTGTTCCACCACCGTAGTCGAATGTTTGTCGTTCGCTTCCCAGTCGCACGCATCGTCGCAATGCTTGCCCGTAGGGTAAGGGAAACGGAGCTTGATGCCCGCAGGAGCAGTGGAAGACACCCGTGCGGCTATCATGTCGCGTTCAGGATGGCAAACGGTCTGTACCCGGTAAGGGGTTCCGTCCAGCGAAAAGCTGCTGGTGATTTCCCCGTCCCACATATCCAGCGTCTGACGGATATCCTTCACCTGGCCGGGCGTAACCGACTCGTCCAGCTCCAGGCCCACGACGCCCAGATGCAGGCGGTGCGGATTGACGCGAAGCCAGTTGGAAGCGTCTTTCTGACGGCCTTCTTCCTTGAACTGGCACGCATACACCTCCTTGTGCCCGCGCCCGAAATCGTATTCCTTCTGGGCGTCTTCGGGCTTGTAGTTGCCCGTATTGGCAAAGCTGTGCCAGCCCCATTGGCTCTGTGTGCCCAGAGGCACTCCGTTCTTATACACTTCGGGGAAAGTCTGAAGCCCGGTCGCGTCTACGGTATAGGCAAACTCGCCGTTCCCCACCGAGAGCGACGATAGCGAATCCATCGCCGCCACTTGCGGATTGTTGCGCTCCACCAACGCCCGGCGGTCGATGGGTTCCTGCTTCTCCGCGCCACATGCTGCCAGCGTAAGGGCAGCCAACGAATAAAGTAACTGTTTCTTCATGTATCGTTTTTCTTTTTTAAAATAAATGTTTCCGTTGATTATCTTGATGCTGCGAAGATAAGGCTTCTTACTCAAAATCAACATGGAAAAACATACACAAGAGGCAAAATACAAGGGCAAAAACAAAGGTAGAAACGGCATAGCATCAGGTTTTGGTTACGCTACAAAGTTACGAAAAAGTTTTGAATCATGCAAGCTTTTCCGGGGCGCGGCGCAGCTATATGCTACCCCTCCTGCACTTAACTGGAATAGCTTATGCATATATATGCGCATAACATATAAATTTGCTACGCCGAATTTGCAATCCGTCAATAAATCTAACAGTTCTAACAGATAACAGTTCTTTTTTTGAAAACGGCAAGCGAGCGACGAGTAGAGAGAATGTTAATAAATATAATATATTATATTTATATGCGTACTTTCTGCGATTCAATTTTTCAATTTAGATAACTGTTATCTGTTAGAACTGTTAGATTGTTTGTTGTGCTTGCGAAAAATGTAGGATAACGTGATTTCAAATTACCCTATGTGAATACCGCATTTCGCCAAACAAGCTGTAGGGGCGTATCGCATACGCCCTGAAGACATCCACGTGGATAAGTGGACGCATTCGGGCGTATGCGATACGTCCCTACATGGGATGTTTGCGGATATTCATTTTTTATAATTCATATACAACTCATTTACAGCATCATACAAACAATCGCCGCATAGCGTTAACAGATTTTCACACTCACCCGTTTCAAATCCATTGCCGGACGGGAAAAAAGACGTACCTTTGCCTTCGAACCAAAATCACAAAACGCTATGGAAACCAACCGATTACTTCACTACCTGAACTTCCACATCCTCCTGGTGTACGTTCTTGCAATAGCGGAACTCAGCGTCCTCGCATGCACGGATACAGACATGCTTCGGCGTAATGTCACCGATAAGCATTTCGGGGATGCCATGGAATCGGGTACACTTTTCCCCTTAAAACTGGAAAATAGCCGTCACTACCAAGCGGTGGTTTAAGACGGTATGCGAAGAAAGCGCCTTGGCTTTCGCATCGAACTCCTCTCCGTACCAGGCGTTGCAAACCGAGTATTCGGCACCGAACTTCCAGTGCGGACGGTTATAAGTGAGTTCGGCGGTACCAGTAAAGAGCTGGTCGAGGGTAGTACCCGTGCCCAATGTTCCGTAAGGCACTTCTTCCGTAGCGCCCAATCCTTTCAGATAACCAAAGAACAATGCCGGACGCCACGTCTTGCCGTATGCCACGTTCACCCACGTAGTAGAAGTGCGGAGCGGCGCATACTCCTGCTCGCCGGTCACGGGGTCGATGCTCCGGATGCCGTATCCGCCTACGGTGCTGGCTTGCGTCAGGTTGGTGCCCAATACGGTTTTGGCGGCTACCAGCCAATTGTTACGCGTGTATTTCACATGCGCCTCGCCCGAAATGCCGGTGATGCGTTCGTCCACCTTATACGTGCCGCTCCCGGTTTCCGACTGGGTACGGGGCGTAATGGAGCTGACATGTACGCCGGCACCGGCTATCAAGCCTAGCCGCTTGTAATCCACGCCCACATACACCTCGGGGATGCTGCTCCACTTGATGAAATCCTGGTGCTTGCGGGTAGCGGTAGCGCCCGGCTCGTTGGAACTGGGACCTACCGAAAGGTATTGCGATTGCCAGATAGCGGCGGCGGTCAGGCGGAAGTTTTCCGAAGTGAAGCGGTACCGGATTTGCGGAGCGCGGCTGAAGGGCTGGTAAGGAGCACCCATGTTGAGGTTCAGTATTTCGGGAGCCACATCGCCATAGAGCGGATGCCAGGTCTGCCCCACCAGCAACGCCGACTTGCCCCAGTCAAGATTGAAATACACGTGGCGGATGCGGAAGAGCGAATACGTTGTGCCCGAACCGCGGAAGTCCACTTCCACCTTTGCCGAAGTCTTTGCCTTGCCCAGCATCGGTCCCGTCACGTCCACGCCCAAACGGGTATAAAGGGTATAGAAATCGCTGTTCCCGTTGTCGTTCAGGTCTTTTCCGTTAGGGTCTTCCACTTTATCCAGCGGATACATATAGAACAGTCCGTCCACCGTTTCCGAATTCGACCGGCTGTTATAGAACAAATCGGTACGCACCTGACCATAAAATTTATAGTCGAATCCTTTCTTCTGCGCATTGCCTGCCAGTGTACCTCCCAGAAGGGCTGCCAATAATACAATCTGTTTTTTCATACTATTCTTTATCGTTTTTGAAACGTTAATCCGCGTTTCAAACAAAAACACATTTATAAACATCGCCCGCAAAAGTAATAAAAAAGAAAAATGTTTGTATCTTTGCCCGCCTAAAAACATCACGACATGAGACAAAAGCTACGATATACGATTCTCGCCCTGCTGCTCTTCCCCTTCCTCACCGCTTTCGCGCAAACAGCCCCGAAATACGAGATACGCGCCACGTGGCTCACTACGCTGGGCGGTATGGACTGGCCTAGCCATAAAGCCGTCTCTCCCCAAGGCATCGAACGCCAGAAGGCCGAACTATGCCATATCCTTGACCAGCTGAAACAAGCCAACTTCAATACGGTACTTTTCCAAACCCGCCTGCGGGGAGACGTAATCTACCCCTCGGCATTCGAGCCTTTCGCCGAATCGCTGACGGGTACCGAAGGCAAGCATCCCGGCTACGACCCATTGAAATTCGCCATAGAAGAATGCCACCGGCGGGGCATGGAACTGCATGCCTGGCTCGTGGCTATCCCCATCGGGAACACCCGCCAGATACGGATGCTTGGGAAAAACGCCCTGACCCGCAAACACCCCTCGCTCTGCAGGCAATTCAAGGGAAGCTGGTACCTGGACCCGGGCAATCCCGGAACGGATGAATATCTGGCAAACATCGTGCGCGAAATCGTATCCGGATACGATGTGGACGGCATCCATCTCGATTACATCCGGTACCCCGAGCAGGGGGAACGCTTCCCCGACCAAAGCACATACCGCAAGTATGGGAAACGGCAAGGCCTGACACAATGGCGGCGGGACAACATCACACGCATCGTGCGCCGGATATATACCGAAGTCAAGTCGATGAAACCGTGGGTAAAGGTAAGCAGCTCGCCCATCGGCAAATACCGCGATACGGAACGCTATTCTTCGCGCGGCTGGAACGCCTATGAAGAGGTGTATCAGGACGCCCAGCAATGGCTCCGCGAAGGCATCCACGACGCACTTTTCCCGATGATGTATTTCCGCGGGAACCACTTCTATCCGTTTGCCCTCGACTGGAAAGAGAATGCATACGGGCGGTGGATTGTGCCCGGACTGGGCATCTACTTCCTGCACCCCAAAGAACAGGACTGGCAACTGGACGAAGTCATCCGGCAAATCTATTTCATCCGTTCCATCGGGCTGGACGGACAGGCTTACTTCCGTACCCGCTTCCTGCTCGGCAATACCAAAAGCGTATTCGACGAGCTGAGGCAACATTTCTACCCGCTTCCGGCACTCGTCCCACCCATGACATGGACGGACAGCATCGCACCTGCCAAGCCCCAAGAGCCGTCTTTCACGCTTTTAGACCGAGGCATCCGTTTCCGCTGGGAAGCCTCTACCGATAACCTCTCGCCGGTATATTACCGCCTCTATGCGTCGGACACTTATCCGGTAGACACGCGGAACCCCCTCAACCTGATTGCCCCACGCATCGAGGACACCCGCTACACCTATGTGCCCGAAGTGCCTTGGCAAGAATACCTCTATTGGGCGGTGACTGCCGTAGACCGGTGCGGGAACGAAAGCGAACCGCTGGAATTTTTCCAATTGACAAATTATGAATAGCCCACCGTCAAGTTAGAAGTGCAACTCCGCCACCGCCTTCCTCCGTCCTTGGAGCGTAGCGGAAAGGGCGGAGGAAGGCGGTGGAAGCCCGGAATCAGGGTCATC
>NZ_NFJG01000043.1:0-30281 GCF_002159755.1 Bacteroides sp. An269 | reverse complement strand
GACACCTTTCCCTCTCGGTTCAGTTCAATCAGCGCCTTATACATGCCCAATGGGGAAGAGCCCGTAGGCAAGCCCAATACAAAAGGACGTTCGGAAGATGGCTGGAACTGATTGATTCTTTGGGCTACATAATTAGCTGCCCATTCGGAAAGAGCCTGATAATCTGATTCAATAATTACTCTCATCGTATTTCTTTTATTAAGGATAATTCACAACTATATGTTCATTTCTTTTCGGCTAATGCTTCCGATGCAGCCAAACCGTTTCCTTCCTTGATGTCCAGATAACGCTTCATCGCTTCCAGGTAATAATAATCGGCATAGTTAAGAGGCGTATCAATTTCCGAGCCGTGCGGCAAAGAACCGGTAGAATGCATCAGGACGAAGCCTTTGTTAGTGCCTTTTTGCGCCAGATAGTCTTTGCCCGACAAGCTTTCCAATTGTTTCTGCGCATAATCGAAATACCTTTCTCCATCGGGCACCATCGTACTCAGTTCTAAAAATGCCGAAGCGATGACCGCAGCTGCCGAAGCATCACGCGGCGTATCTTTCTCTACAGGTGCATCAAAATCCCAATACGGAATCAAATCACTGGTGTTCACCCGTTTCATAATCATATCTGCTACCTTGACCGCCTGATTCAAGAACACGGTATCTTTGGTTTCCCGATAACAGGACGTATATCCATATACCGCCCAACCTTGTCCACGTGCCCATGCCGATTCATCGTTCTTGCCCTGATGAGTCATCCGGTATTGCACGGTACCGTCGTCGTTATAGCTTACCAAGTGATACGATGTATAGTCGGGACGGAAATGATGCTTCATCGTGGTAAGCGCATGTTGGACTGCTACCTCTTTATATTTAGGGTCACCGGTCAACCGGCTCGCACTGAACAGCAAATCCAAGTTCATCATATTATCAATGATGACCGGGAAATTCCAATATCCGAAATCCCACGAACGGATACAACCTATCTGGGGGTCGAAACGGGCACACAGGTTATCGGCGGTCTTTACCAATACATTCTTGATGGTATCGTTCGGAGCCAGCCGCAACGCATTCCCGTAACTGCAATTAATCATAAAACCGACATCGTGGGTATCTTTTGCATCCGATATCGGATACAGCATGTTCGTGTACTGAATGGCATACTTCTTCAGTTCTTCATCACCGGTCAACTCATACGTGTACCACAAGCTTCCGGGGAAGAATCCGCTTGTCCAGTCTCTTATCGAACATAAACGAAGTTTCCCCAACTTATCGGCTGGCGGAGGCGCCAACAAGGAATCTTGAAACGTAGCCGGATCGCGTTGCAATTGACGGACCAGAAAATCCATCGAATAACCCGTCCAAAGCGAACGGGGCATAAGAGTGGAATCACCCAAATCAGAAGCCGTCTGTTTCAACTGGCAAGATGCTACATCCAGGGCATGAGTCACCCATTCATCCGATTGCACCGAAGGTTTCTCACTACAGGCACATACTCCGATAACCAGAGCCATACCCAACACAGGAATAGAAATTGTCTTCATACTATTACAATAAAGTCAGCTGTTACTATTAAATTCTTATCACCGCAAAAGTAAAACGATGCAGCCAACTTCGGTTTCTCTTATGTGGAAAGGAGTTTCAATCCCGTCAAAACAATTTCATTCCTGTAGAAAAAACTTTCATTTTTGTTGAACAGCCCCACCCTTGGCATATTCAGAAGGCATACAACCTATGTATTTCTTAAAACTGGTAGAGAAATACGAAGGGGTGCTGAAACCTACCATCGTGCTTATCTCCGCCACGTTGTACCTTCCTTCTTTCAATAATTTGCACGCTTGGTTAAAGCGTATTTTCCGGATAAATTCTGTTGTAGACTCTCCCGTTATGCCCTTCATCTTGAGGTGGAGCGAAGAACGGCTCATGCCCATTTCCAGCGCAAAGTCATCGGCAGAGAAATCAGGCTTTTCCAGATTCTTTTCTACCACCGAGACCGCCTTCGACAGGAATTCCTCATCCAGCCGGTTCAAGGCAATCTTTTCAGGTTCTATCTCCAATGATTTTGAATAATGCTCGATGGCACGATAATGGGTACGAAGAATGTTTTTGATTTTCATTACTACCACCGAGAGAGAAAAAGGCTTGGCTATGTAATCGTCTGCCCCTACTTGCAGGCCGTCCAACTGATCTTTTACCTCTGCCTTGGCAGAAAGGATAATGACGGGAATGTGACAAGTCTTCAGGTTCTGTTTTACATATTTGCACAACTGTATACCGTCCATAACGGGCATCATCACATCCGTTAGGATCAGACTGATTTCTTCGGTTTTCAGCAGCTCTACCGCCTCTTCTCCGTTTTCCACTTCCTTAACGATAAAGAAGCGTTCCAATCCGCGACTCATATAGTGCCGGATTTCATCGTTGTCTTCCACCACCAGTATGGTTTCTTTCCGGTCTGTATCCACATCGGATTCTGCCGGTTCCAGTGCCTCTTCCGTATCTACGATATACATATCCCGCGCATTGGTAGAATAGACCGGCTCCTCCTGTTGTGTTCCTCCGGACAGTTCCTCTTCGGCATAGGCTTCCCGCGATAAAGGCAAGTAAACGGAAAAACAACTACCTTTGCCCACCGCACTGTCCACTTCTATCCGCCCGTGATGCAACTCTACCAGTTTCTGCACCAGCGAAAGCCCGATGCCGCTTCCGATGTGCTCGCTTTCCACTTGATAGAAGCGTTCGAATATCTTCGCCTGCTTATTGACGGGAATCCCTACCCCCGTATCCTGTACCTGCAAGAGCAAGTCATCGCCAGACGTTTTCAGATTGACAGAAATACTTTGTCCGTCGTTCGTATATTTGAAAGCATTAGACAGAAGATTGTTCAATATCAATTCGATATAACTGGCATCACACCATACCTGCCGACCACCCAGTTCCGAACGCAAGTTATAATCAATGTGCTTCTTACGTGCCAGCGGTTCATAGTAACGGAAATTCTTTTCCACAATCTGACCGACATTGATGCATTTGACACGCAATTCGAATACCCCTTTCTCTGCTCTCCGATAATCCATCAACTGGTTGACCAAATGCAACAACCGGTCGGTATTGCGTTTCATGTATTCCAGCTGGCTACGTACCCATTTATCTGTCACCTTGTCCAGCAAGTCCTGCAAGGGAGCCACTATCAGCGTAAGCGGTGTACGTAATTCGTGAGAAATATTGATGAAAAAGCGTGTTTTCACCTCCTGCAATTCTTTCTGGCGCACCTTATCTGCCCGTTCCCAGTAAAAACGGATGACTAGAGTTATGACACCTATTATCATCAATGCGAACAACGCAATCGCCCACCATGTCTGATACCATGCCGGAAGTACCTTTATCTCCAGGCTAGTCACCTCGTCACACCACTTGCCGTCGTTATTGGCTACCTTTACCAGGAAATTATACGTACCGTGAGGCAAATTAGCATACGTCGCCCACCGCTGGTTATCGTCTACAACAAACCACCGCTTGTCATATCCGTCCAATTTATAGGCAAACGTATTGTGCTTATCGGCTATGTAATTCGACACGACAAAGCTCAATGCGAAAGAAGACTGCTTATGATTTAAGGTTATCCGGTCCGTCAGGCTGATATGCTTCTGCAAGATGCCGGTCTGGTCATTGGGATGAACCGGATCGCCGAACAATCTCAGCTCGGATATGACCGCTCGCGGAGCGTATGGATTGTCCTGAAGACGTTCGGGGTGGAAAGCCGTAATGCCGTTGATGCCTCCGAAATACATCTCGCCCGATGAAGCCAGACAACAGGCATAGGGAGTAAACTGATTGCTCTGCAGGCCATCCACATCCGTAAAGTTCCTGAACTTCCGGCTTTCCGGATCGAAGCAGGAAAGCCCGTTATCCGTACTAATCCACAACCGGTGTTTCTCATCCTCCAACACACCATATACGATGGCATCGGGCATACCGTCTGCCACCGAATAATGCACGACACTATCTCTTCCAGCTGAAAAGCCATACAAACCGTTACGGGTCGCAATCCATATATCACCGTCCGAAGCCTCGAATACACCGTAAACCGTAGCCGATTCAAAAGCAGATTCGCCGCTCACCATTCTGACCGAAGAGAGCGAATCTCCTTTACCGGAACATACCGCCAATCCGTCTTCGCCGCCTACCCACAAACGGTTCTCCTGGTCAAGCAGTAAAGTACGGATACGTTTCACACCCAATGAAACATTCCCCTTGATGTCCGAAAACGTTTTCGTCGCCTTATCGAAATGCACCAGTCCTTCTAACGTGCCAATCCATAAATGACGGCCGTCGGCACACGGCTGGATGGCGAATACATTCATATTGGTTAGCCTAGTAGTTTCCGGCATCAGGCTTTCAATCCTGCCCGTACGGCGGTCGAGAATGTTCAACCCTCCCGTATGGGTGCCGATATACACTTTACCGGCCTGTTCGTCTACATAGATGGCCTTCACATCGTTCGAGCCAAGCCCTTGTTCCTTGGTATAATAAGTATATTCCCCGGAACGGATATCGTAATAATTCACACCCCCGTTATTCGTCCCTATCCACAGATTGCCCGCACGGTCTTCGGTGATGCAACCGATGACATTATCATTCAACGAATTTCCTTCGGGCGAAAAACGGATATGGCGGAAACGCTCGCGAAGCGGATGATAGTAATTCAATCCGCCAAAGTAAGTACCCAACCACATGCCTCCCTGCGAGTCCATAAAGATGCTTCGGATAGAGCTTTGCGAAAGGCTCCGGTTCTGGCGGCGGTTGCTGGTATATACCTGAAACCTTCCGGTTGCCTCATCGTAAATATCCAGCGAAGTAAATGTCCCCACCCATAACCGGTTCCGGGCGTCAAGAGCCAACGAACGCACGAAGTTAGAACTTAATCCGTCCGGTCCTCCTGCCGTATAATGACGCAATTCACGTGTAGTCCTATCCATGCGGTAAAGCCCGTCGCCTTCGGTTCCTATCCAAAGGTGATTGCCGTGTTGCAATAAAGTCAAGATTTCCTTTCTTCCCAAAGGCAAAGCATGAAGATGCTCCAATGTCCGCGATGCGAATGAATACATCCACAATCCGTCTTTGGCTCCTATGTACAAAGAATCTTTGCTACGGTATATCGCCGTAGCTTTCAACCGGAACAAATCAGCGGGCAATCCGGACTGCACAAAAGATGTATCCGCTACATGAAACACATACAATCCGGCGGACGTATTGACCAACAAACGGCTATCGTCCACATCGGCGATTTGCATCACCCGGACATCTTCTTCTTTCTGAGGGCAACGGTAATTGCGGAAAGCATCCCTGTCCGCATCGTAATACGAAAGCCAGTTATTCGTACCTACCCATACACCTCCCTTATCATCGGCTTTGACGGCATACACCATGTTATCGCCAATGCTTCCGGCATTCCCGGTCTCGTGACGATAGACGGTAAAATCGTATCCGTCGAAACGGTTTACTCCATTAAACGTGGCAAACCACATATTGCCTTGTACGTCTTGGGTAATGCTAAGCACGGTGCTTTGCGACAAACCGTCCTCCAGTCCGATATGGGCAAACGAAACCTGCCCCTGCATCCCGGTGCAAAACCAAACGAGGCATACGGTCAGTGCGATTAGATTCCGAATAGGCTGTAATTTCATTTTGTGTTTCTATTTTTCCCAAAAGTAAGAAAAAATATGAATAACCGTACACTTTCTTTACTTTTTATTTGCAGACACACACGCATACAGATGCGCAAGCCCGCGAAAGTATATGCGTGGGGCTGCGCATATAGCTACGCATCAAGCGTTACAATTGTTACAATTACAGTTAATCGAAATTGTTTTTCATGTAAGCGCAACGGACGGAACGAGTGATACATTAAAAATTATATAGTATATATATTATAATATAATATATATACTATATAATTTTATAACCTCTGTTTCTTCCATTGGGAAGTCAATTCAAATTAACTGTAATTGTAACAATTGTAACGCATAAGCAACTAGAGCTATCAATAAGCAAGCGTGCGCTTCTGCCCGTCTACCGAAACCTCAATGCGAGACTCCCCTGCGAAGCGTGCCTTTATCTTCGGTTCCCCTTCGGGCAAGCGGTAGGGACAGATGACGGTGATATAGCGCAAGGGTTCCGATGCCTTCGGGGTGTTCAGCGATACGGAGGTACGCTCGGTGCGCTGGCGGTAAGCGGTGGAATACCAGCCTTCTTCCTCCTTCAGCACGGTATGGCGGGGTGCGAAGCACTGGAGCTTGACCTGCACATCGCCCTCGAAAGCAGACGAAAGCGCCAGGTGTTCGGGGTCGATATTCACCTTTCCGTCACACAGGTGCCAGTTCAGGTTGACGGTGCCCGTAGCATCGCCCAGTGCCTCATCTACTATCACGAAGTACGAACCTTCGATGAAGAAGAACGTGCGCCGGTGAGTCAATCCCTTATAACTCTCGTGCTCGGTGACCAAGGATTGCACCTCGCCTTCGGGTTGCCAGCTTTTCGTGTGCGATACGCGGTCTTCCAGGTTCTTCCCGTCCAGCGTCAGGGTATTGTGCGAAGCGGTGCGGCGGAACCAGTTGCGCAGGCGGGTCACTTCCTCATTGCCTTCGTACACATACGAACCTGAGTCGGGGAACAAGTTCTTGCCTTGCACCCAAAGCTCGAACGTGCCGTTATCGGGCTGGCTATGCCATTCTCCCGCCGGTCCGGCTTTGATGACCATCACCGTGGCATCCTTCCCCCACCCGTTCCGGAAGGCGAAGAAGCCCGAATCGAGGAAGCCTTTCGAGAGGTTGGCAGGCGGAAGCCCTTCCTTTCCTTCGGTGGCAAAATACCGGATTTGGGCATTGTCGGGGAAGAGTTTCGCCCAAGCCTTGTATCGGGCAATATCCCCTTTCCGGCTGCCCCGCTTGGCATCGCTGAAGCAAGGATTCGTATAATCGGGGAAGCAGAGGTTCATGTAGAACACAATCATCGACTCAATGGTGTCCGTGTAGCTCTGCGGGAACTCCGACCGGAAACCGTTCACGTCCGCCATACGCAATGCCTTGCAGAAGATGTCGATGCACGCCGGGTGGTAATGCAAGTCCAGTTCGTATTGCCCTCCGTCAGGATAGACCTGCTTCTTGATTTCACGGTTCAGGATATCGATGCCACTCTTGCGCCATCCTGCAGCTTCCTTAAATTCGGGAAAGAAAGCCCCTGCATAGAGCACCCGTTGCGCCTCGAAAAGCAGGTGGTTGCCCTCTGCCGAATAGTTGCGCATCACGTGCAGGGCATGGCGGTGGTAATTGCTTAGGAACTGGGTGAGGAAAGCCGGCGTAAACGAAGGCGAAGGCAGGAAAAGCAGGAACTGGTTAATCTGGTCCTGCAAGCGGTGGCTCGCCTCCAGCGGACGCCAGGCGAAACGCACATTCTCCGCCTCGCCTTCGGCATCGTCCTGCAACTCATAAAGTGCCTTTGGTATCTCCACCAAAGGGTTCTTCTTTATCCAGTCGGCATACTGAAGCGCCCACTCGCGGGCATACTTCTCGTCTCCCGTCAGGCGGTAAGCCTTTCCCATGGGTGTAAACCATTTGTGGCGGTGCAATTGCCAGCGCAATTCATTGTCCTGCACGGGCCAATAGCGCCAGTCGATGTCTTTCCCGTAATTGAACGGAGGCTGGTATCCGTCGTGCACGTAGAAAGTATGTTCCAGCGCATCGTCCGCCCAGCCACGTTCGCGCTCACTGAGCGAAAGGTGTTCCAAATCCAGGTCGGGCGTAGACACACCCGTCCGCGAACGGTAATACACCAGCAACTCTTCGGCGGCACGGAGCGTATCGCCCGCATCGCAAGCTGCCTTTACTTTCTCCAGACCGGGATAGTCCAGGTTCAACAACCCGAAGGCACTCCGGTCGAGCACTTGTGCCCGCATCAGGTTTGCCCATAGGCAAAGGCAAAGCAGGCAAAAAGTCTTCATGGTTTTGATTGTATTCATTTCTTTTATGTATGTGGTTAGGTATAGCAATTCTAAAGAAACGCGGATTATCGCAGATTCTTTTAATTTACGATTTGACAATTTACTATCTACTATTTAAGCTTTAAATCGTACTTCGTAAATCGAAAAAAAGTAAATCAAAAGAATCCGCGTGAATCTGCGTTTCAAACATTGTTGTTGTAATAAACCAACAGAAGCCTCATCAAAAAAAGACAAGGCTTCCGCCGAACAGTAAAACTTATATGAAACCTACTAAAATAAAGAATTAAGAATGAAGAATGAAGAATCACGTTGACCGTATGGCATTCTTCATTCTTAATTCTTCATTCTTCATTTATATCAGTATCCCGGATTATTCTTTCCTTCGTAATTCGGGTTGCTTTGTATTTCTACCAACGGGATGGGGAGCAATTCGTTCTTGCCGTCCACGAAGTTCTGGTATGCCGGATAAGCGGCATTCGTACCCCGGTTGACCGAGCTTTGCGAACCGAACAGGCGGAGTGCATCTCCCAACACACCCCAGCGGATGAGGTCGAACTTGCGCTCTCCTTCGAAAGCCAGCTCGAAGCCACGTTCCCAATAGAGTGCCGTACGGAAACGTCCCTGTGCCGAACCATCATCGATGAAGGTCAGGTCGTGTGTCGCCTTACGGGTTGCCATCAGTTCTTCATAATTGGCATCGGTATATTCCGTAGCCCCTGCACGGGCACGCACGCGGTTCAGCAAGTTCCACGCCTCGGTGGTATTCCCTGTTTCATTGTAAGCTTCCGCCGCCATCAGCACCACATCGGCATAGCGCAACACGCAATAATTCACATCACCGTAATTCATGTTCTTGTTCCATGTTTCGGTAGGCATCCATTCGCGGCGCCATTTGCCCGGATACCACGAACCGGCATTACGTTCCTGCTTCACGTGTTTCATGCTGTCCGTATTCCAAATGAAACGATAGGTACAGATGCTTACATCGCGGCGCACATCGGTTTCCTCGAAGAAGTCACGCCATTCGGGCACCACAATAAAGAACCCGTTGGCACGTCCCATGTAGTTCGCCATCTCCGAAGTAGGCACTCCCTGCACTTCAGCTACCGAAGGACCATTGTAAATGCCCCACGCTCCACCGTTGCGTGCTCCCTGCTGGTGGAAGAAAGCTATTTCGAAGATACTTTCCTGCGAGTTCAACACATCTTGCGAAAAATTACGGAACAATTGTTCATAACCTCCGCTATAAAAATCATGATACCCGTTAGCCTGAATGGCTTCCCATTCGCTAATCACGGCATTGAAGTATTCGGCACGCTTGGTATCGTCCGGCCGGGTCATCTGCCCGTCCATTTGCAGGCTATAGCCGGCACGTTGCAGGTAGACACGCATCAGCATGGCTCGCGCCGCTCCCTGTGTTGCCCGTTCGGGGCTGGAGCTTGCATCTGCCCATGGCAGGTGTTCCTTGGCAAAGTTCAAGTCTTCGATAATCTGGTCGTAAATCTCTTCGCGGCTTACCCGTGCGCCGAAAGCGTCCTCATAATTGGACGTATAAGTAGTCTTGAACGGCACATCGCCCCAATACTTTATCAGGTCGAAAGCCAGGAAAGCACGCAAGAAACGGGCTTCGGCATCCAGCTCCTGCAGGTTCTCGCTCTCGGCATACCCGGGCATATTCACAATACCGTCTATCGCCATATTGGCACGGTCGATGCCCTGGTATTTCAATTGCCAAAGCCATTCTACCCATTCATTAGTGGAAGTGACCCGATAGTGCACCATATCGTGTATCGTATTGTCGGAATGGGTACGGGAGGTGTAATACATATCATCGGATGCCTGCCCCGCCATCTCGTACCATCCATAGTGGCGATAGTCGGATATGGAACTGTAAATGCCCATCACCGCCATATCGGCGTTGGCTTCCGACTCGAAGAACGAATCCTTGTCGTAGCTGGAATCGGGAGTCTCTGTCAGTGTGTCCTCGCAAGAGGGAAAGACGGCCAGCGAAAGAGCCGCCATTGCCATATAGAATATATGCTTTTTCATTTTACGTCAAGATTTGAAATTAAAGTGTACAAAGAAGAAACGCAGATTTCCGCAGATTAACACAAATTGAAATGATTATTAAAATTATACTCTGCGGAAATCCGCGTTAATCTGTGTTTCTAAACTGACACATATTTGTTGTTACTTAAATCAGAATGCCACATTCACACCGAAGATAAACGAACGGCTGCGCGGATAAGCGCCGAAATCCACACCCGGAGTCAACGGGCTGCGCATGTTCGACACTTCGGGATCGAATCCGCTATACGGTGTCCATGTCGCCAAGTTATATCCCGTAGCATACAGACGCAGCTTGCTCAATCCGAGTTTCGTAATCAGCTTCTTGGGGAAACTATATCCTAATGTAATGTTGGTCAGCTTCAGGAACGAAGCATCCTCTACGCCCCATGAGTGAATGTACTTGTCCCCCTCTTCGTTGTCGCGGAACGAAGCCACCGTCTTCCCTGCATTCATCGCCGTAAGCTCATCGGGGTCAGTCACCACCTCGCCTTGTGCATTGACGGTCATCCAACGGTTGGAACTGTTCATGACGTCCAATGCATTGTTGTTTTGCCGCCCCACCTTACTGTTTATCAACTTAGTAGCATTCAGCACATCGTTGCCATAGCTATACGTAAGGAAGATACTCAGGTCGAAACCTTTGTAGGTAAAGTTATTGTTCAAACCTCCGTAGAAAGTCGGAGTGGCATTGCCGATAACGGTCTTGTCGTTCTCGTCAATGATTCCGTTCTTATCCAAATCCTTAAACTTCCAGTGTCCGGGCTGCACACCTATCTGATTGGCGGAAGAAGCCACGCCGTCCTTCAGCGTATACGTCTGTGTAGCGGCATCATAAATGAAATCATTTACCTGATACAGGCCTTCGGTCACGTAGCCGTAGAATTGTCCCAACGGCTCGCCCACGGCAATGCGGTGCGTGCTTTGGTTGTACCCGAACTGGGCTTCATACAGCTGCACCTGTTCGCCGGTCAGTTCCAGCACCTTGTTCTTATAGTGCGAGAAGGTCAGCGTAGTGGTCCAGTTGAAATCTTTCTTCGCGATGTTGACCGTATTGATGGTCAGGTCCACACCTACGTTCTTCGTTTCGCCGGCATTCACCATCATCGTGGTATAACCCGAGGAATAAGGCAATTGAGCACTTAGCAACAGGTCGCTGCTCCGGTTGATGTAGAACTCGGGCGAAATCGTGATACGCTGGTCCAAAAAGCCAAAGTCGAGTCCTAAGTTGAAAGTCTTGTTGGCTTCCCATTTCAAGTCTTCATTCGGAATCTGGTTAGAAGCATAACCCGGCACCAGCTGTCCTCCCATCGCCGTATTGAGCGAAGAAAGCAACGCCAGACTATTGTAGCTTCCGATACGGTTGTTTCCGGCAAGACCGTAACCGATGCGGAACTTCAGGTCGGAAAAGATGTTCAGTTTCTTGATGAACTCTTCCTCTCCCAAACGCCATGCAGCCGACACGGCAGGGAAATAGCCCCACTTGTTATCCTTGCTGAACTTGGAAGACCCGTCGGCACGCATCGTCGCACTGAACAGATACTTGTCCTTGAAGTCATAATTGACACGGGCAAAGAAAGAGACAAGGTTATCGTCATCGTTCAGGAAACTGTCCGAGTTGGTCGGTGTACCCAGTCCGATGTCATTCAACTGGAACTCATCGGTGGGCAAGTTACCTACTTCGGTCAATACATAACGTTCCCAGCGATGCACGTATTCCTGACCTGCCTGCACCATGAGGTGGTGTTTCTTCTGGAACCGCTTGTCGAAAGTAAACACGTTCGAGGTAGAGAAACTTCCGTCCTCCGTATTGCGGATGCTTCCGTAAATGCCGTTACGCAATCCCATAATCGACTCATCGCCATAGAAGAGTTCCCGGCGTTGCGTACGGTAACGCATACCGGTGGTATTACGGAACGTGAATCCTTTGAAGAAGGTATAGGTAAAGCCTCCGTTTGCCTGCAAGGTACGTATCTCGCGGTCGTCTTTTTCTTCGGCAGCATTGACCAGCGGATTCTGCACCACATTGCCTTGCTCGTCTACCAGCAACGGGTCTCGCCCTGCCAGCAATTCCTCATCGCTTCCCTGAATACCGATAGTCGGACGGTATTGCAGGATTTGAGCCATCTTGTTGAAACGCGCATCGGTCGAGCTTCCGTTCTCGGTCGTACCGTTTCCGGCAACACCTGCACCCCAGATGTTACGCTGGTCGAACTGGAAGCGGGCATTTACGCGCAACTTATCATTTACCTTTCCGTCTACATTCAAGGACAAGTTGTGCCGTTCGCTTCCACTATACACCATCGCGCCTTCGTCTTTATTGTAGCTGTATGCCATGCCGTACTTGATGCGGTCGCTTCCACCGTTCACACCCACACGGTAGTTCTGCGTAACGGTAGTGCTGCCCATGGTCAGGTCTTGCCAGTCCAGTCCACGGTTGGCATAATTTTCGTGTATTTCCAGAAAACTTCCATAAAGGTTCTGCCAGGCAGGCATCTGCACAGCAGGGTCGGTAGCCCACCCTATCGTACGTTCGTAATCGGCAAGTACGAACTCTTCGGTACTGAGCAGTTCCAGTTGCTTGGCAAGTTTGCGCACGCCCACGTATGCGTCAAATGTTACGGTAGCCTTCCCTCCATCGTCCTTTCCACTCTTAGTCGTAATCAATACAACACCGTTCGCACCCCGTGCACCATAGATAGCGGTGGCAGAAGCGTCTTTCAACACATCGATGCTTTCAATGTCGGCAGGGTCAAGGCTCGACATACCGTCTTCGGTAGGAAATCCGTCGATAACGTAAAGAGGCTCGTTGCTCTGCGTGATGGAGATACCGCCACGCACACGGATAGATGCCTCGGCACCCGGCTGGCCATCGGTCTGTATTACCTGCACACCCGCCATACGTCCGGCTATTGCCTGTGCCATGTCCGATACGGGTGTCTTGGTGAGTTCTTCACTCTTCACCGAAGCAACCGACCCGGTCAGGTCCTTGCGTTTCATCGTGGCATAACCTACTACGACTACTTCTTCCAACAACTGATTGTCGGGCTGCAAAGTGACATTGATTTGTTTCTGTCCTTTTACTGGAACTTCCACCGTTTTCATACCGATGTAAGAAAATACCAATACATCTTTTGATGCATCATTAACTTGGATGGAATAGTTACCACTCATGTCGGTAATGGTGCCACCTTTCGCATTCTTGATTGTAACGCTTCCTCCAATCACTTCCAGGCCTTCATTGTCGATTACCTTACCAGTCACGGTAAAGCCTTGCGCCCATCCCACCGCTATGCCGACAAAGAAAAAGAAGAAGGCAAACAAGACGCCCTTCATAGTTTTCGGTTTTTTCATAATACGATTTGTTTTAAATTTATGACTAAGTTTTATTATTTTTCATCTGTCGGCAAAGATAACGGGAGAAAACGAACTCTACGTTTTCTCCCGTTAAAAACAATTGCAAATACCAACAATAATATTTCAATTCTGTGCAAAGCGCTTTCGAATTTGTTTAAAAACCCTTCCGGGTGGCTATCGGAGCACGGTCAGTCATTTCCATAACCTGATATTCGCCATCGGTTTCATCATAAAGCAATGACGAATTTGCGTCTTGTCGTAGATAGGGCACACCATCGATTACAGGAGACTCTTCGCCATAACTGAACACTACCGGTTCTGTATGATGACGCACTACAAGCCGGGGACTGTCCGAAGCATTCAGGCAGGCTTCCACCGTCCAGTCTCCACACGTAAACGTATCTCCGTCCCTGCGGATGATATAAGGACTTTCGCCTGCTTCGCATACTTGGATAAGGGTAAGATAGCGTGTTGCAGGCTGATTGTCCGTACTCGCCGTCAGATGCCACTGGTTGGGGTATTCCGCTCCGCCGGTTGCAGGAGGCACCGCAAACTGGTCGGTCTGGGTGATATCCATCTCGCTTGAGCCAAACAATTGGGTTACGGCATAAAAACCGTCCGCTTCATCAGCAGTGCTCAACACCTGTTCTGCTTCGTTGATGTCGAACCGGACCGGACTATGCAACAACCAGTCCCAACGAACCGGCTCGGATGCCTCCAGTTCATCATAAATAAGCACCGTACGCGGATGCAACATCAGGACGTGCCGGCGGTATCGGGTAAGAGGAGTTTCACCGAATCCGTTATCGGGTGTCTGCGTGATACCTGCCTGGGCAAAATAGTTCACCCACATCGGATCGTCGCTAATGCCGCAATAGGCATGAGAGGCATCACCGAGCGCATAACTGATGTGATTCCCTCCCAAGGCACGGACAATGCTTCCGTATCCCTCCGTAGAATAAGGCTGGCCGATGCCGTTCACCAGAATCGTATTGTGGGCACGGGTATGCCGGTACGACATCAGGTTGTGTGCATCGGCAAACGCCTGGTAATAGCCTGTACTGCGGTACACATCGTGTCCTTTAAATAACAAATTAAACGCATTCTGGCTTGCCGTGGTATGGCTTCCCGACCCGAAGGTACTGGAACGGAACGACAAGGCAAGGTCATTCCCGGCATTCCCCAAATGGCTATGCATCGACACTTCTCCGGCATCGCTGTACCACACCATTTTGGCAGCATCTTCGGGCAAGGCAGACTCGTAAGTCCGATTGGAACACATGCGGTACAAACGCAATTCGTAATCCTGCCGAACCAGCGACTGGCATTCACCGGCATACCACCCGGCATACGCATCGCCCGTCTCGCGTGCCAGATAATCGGCAAATGCAGCCGTAAGCCGGTTGGGCTGGTCGCCATTCTCACTGTTGTCTCCAAAACCGGTACTCTTCGAATCGGGCGGATTGGTGTAGGCAAGAGCCCGTCCTGCATTGCGGTACCACGGATGTTGCAGGAAGTCGAACCGCGCCACGTAAGAGAACAAGGCAGGCATGTAGGCAAGTGTCTTCACATTAGCAGGGAAATAGCCCGTCCCGTTATGCCAGATGCCATCGCGGTTGAAGCCCGAAGCCGGAGCACGTGCTGTCCAAAGCTCGTAATAATACTTGAATATCGGAAGCGCCTCATCGGCATATTCCGCCTTGTCATACAGCAGGAAAGCCGCCTGTGTCAGGATACGCATGTTCTGTTGCCAGAAATGATTGTCGAAGATATGGTTTTCTTCCACACCGCATTGCTCCTGATACGAATGACGCAGGGCACGCATCATCAGCTCCTCCGCACCCGAACGCTGCGTGGCGGTCAGGCGTCCATAGAGCAAATCGTAAACCGCGGCATGAGCCAAAGTCAAGGCAGAGGTCGTAAAGTTATCGGTAAAGAGTTGTGTATCCGTAGGAGGCAGGGCAAGCATCGCATCCAGTAGCTCTACCAGCTTATCGGCATACCGCTCGTCCTGAAGCAGATAGTAAGCGTGATACAGCCACGTGGCATGCTGGCGCAAGGTCTCGGCATCGGCATAAAGGTCCATGGTGCCGTAGTCCGCCTCCAGTGCTATCGAGGCGCGCGCCGTCAATTGGCGGTATTCGGGATGAGATGTCACGTTCTGCCTTGCCTCACCGATATACGGATTGAGGAAACAATACAGACGGGGATGCACACGGGGAGCATTCTCCAGGAAGTCTTCGAAAGGCGGAGTAACAAATACCGGCGTCTCTGCCTTTACCTCGAACGCATACGTCTCACTCCATGCGCCGGGACTGGCACCCTCGGCATCGGTACTCCGGAAACGCCAGTACCACGTGCCGGCATCCAGTGCCCGGTGGAGGTTATACATACATCCGTCTTGCGGCTCGCTGATTTCGGCATCCGCAAAATCTTCTGTGCGCGAAAGGGCATACTGGAGCCGCTCGCCCGTCTTCATGGCTTGAGGGACAAGGAAAGGAGCGGGATTGACAATCAGTTCGTTCGATGTCTTGGGATAAGGCTGGGTGCGCTCTTTGTCCTGGTACGCATCGGGATAGGTCGTTTCGGGCTGCGGAACGGAAGGCTCCGGCTCTACCGCCTCATCGGAACAGGCAGGGCATCCCAGCCAGCATACCGCCAAGACAAGCATCGGCACATAGCACCGGAAAGGCAAGAAGTTTTTTTTCATTGCATGATGTTTATAGAATGTTGAAATTACTGTTCGTAATGATATGAGAGTGTACATTTTTGTTGATGCCATCATTGAATACCGGCTACACAGAATGCACAAATCTATACGTGCATGGTATACATAAATATTTGTAAAGTGGACAACACAATAATATACGTATAACTGCGTTTCCGGTAAGATTAATAATCTTCACGCTGTAAGATTAATAATCTTCAAGCCGTAAGATTAATAATCTTACAAAACGGGCAGTTCATTTACCGGATTGTAGCAGCCGGTTTTCCGGGCTGGATTGTTCCTTTGCTCTGCGTTTTGGTATCTCCCGCATATAGCAAGATGCACCTATGTTCATCGGCATACGAACATAGGTGCATCAGTTATCGGATACAGGTTCTTCGGACCATGAATCCTGCTTACGAGCCAAGCCCGAAAGTTCATGCAAAGAGAATGTGTTCCCGAAACGTCCCGTATCGGTCACGCCGATTCGTTTCCATTCATTATTAACCGTTCATTTACCCCTCGGCATAACTCTGCCGGTAAGTATCGAGACACAACCTCTAACGCACTAACTAACGAACCATAACACTATTCCAACTCTGTTTACAGTATGAGTCCGATGATACCATGAACAATTCCTTGATTATTCGAAGATGGTGACTACAGGGAATACCACAGCGGAAGCACCTGTTCCAATGGTTTCAGGACTATCGGATGTTCCATCTGTAATATTATAAATAATACCCTGAAGTCCTTCTGCGGTTACCGTAGAAGATGCGCAATAGTAATTACCCGTATAAGCAGCTTTCAGCGCAGCAATCAAGTCTGCATTTGTTGTAGCCAAAGCTGCCTGCAGCTGTGCAAGGGAAGGAATATACCATTCGCTCAAGTTTTCTGATGCTGTAGCTTCTACCAGACTGTTATTAAAGAATGAGTTGAACATCTGATAAGCTGTAGCATCACTTGCCGTTCCTAGAGCCGTTTCAATAGCAGTACTGAAAGCCAATCCAGCATATGCATTAGCAGCATCATCTGTTACTGCCAGACCCAAATCTGTATAAGTACCTACTATGTTACGATTCGTAGCCTTATTTAATGACATGGCGTATGCCTCTACAGTCTTACCTTCTGCATAAGTAGAGTTATCATTTTGACCTCCTAATGCGAATACCACAGCGATAGCTTCTTCAGCAGTTGCTACTTTTTCACCATTGGCGTTAATATAGTCGCCTACTGCAAGCGGAGCATTCGGGTCAACGGGTTCAGCAGGTTGGTTTTCAAATTCATCACCGAAACTTACCGTTACGTCCATTTCACTGCCCGGTTGTTCCCCCGGAGTAAAGCCCATATCCACAATCATGTTTGCATCCAACGTCAAAGACTCAATTGTTGCTGTATAATCATCTACACCATCACCGCTTACTGTTAGAGTCATAGATGTTGCAAACTCTGTCTGATCTACCGGAGCAAAAACAAAGAGGGATGCCCATTCGCCGGCTTCCGCATCATCCATTGCACGTGCATCCAAACGAATTTCTTGTACAGTCGTTGTATTCGTTGTTCCAGTGAAAATGTCATAACCTCCAGGAATATTGAATCTACCTACAGCAATCGTAGTATATCCCTCGAATTCAGCAGGATCTTCAGCGCCTAAGTCAATACGGGTCAACGGACGAGTCAGTGTCGTACTTGTACTTGATGAAGGATCCAACACACCACAGAAAGCATCGGCTGCATCTGTAAAATGACGGTCGCGATTCGATTGATAAGTAATAGCAGGCAATGCTGTAGTATTGTAAACCCAATCGGGAGCCGTTTCTATCGTTTCTTCAGCACCTACTTGTACATAGTCTGCCCAAAATACGCATTGGTATGCTTCTTCCGGAGCAGTAAAAGAGAACGTTACATTGTCACCTGTAACTTCCTGAACATACTTCTGGTCTGCGATAGCCGCACCTTCGCCATCTACCAACTGCATGATACAACGGCGGGTAAATCCGTCTACTTCCGGCATGGCACGCGAAATGGGATTATTTTGTGGAATGTTTACCGATACGGTAACCGGACCGCTTACCAAACCATTAGCTTCGGTCGATACAATCTCTTCTTGGCTACATGATGCGAAAGACATCGCAAACATCGCCATCATCGAATACAAAAAACTCTTTTTCATGTGGTTAAGGTTTTAAATGATTATTACTATGTTTTTTAGGTTAATTAGTTCTTACTTTATCTTTGCGTATTTCTGTTTATCAATCCATGGGTACAATGATGTCTATTTCCCCATCATATTCTGAATCGATTCCGATGCCTCCACCTGGTTCATCCGGATCGGGATCTTCACCTCCCCCTTGCTCATAAGTGGTGAGAAAAGCTCCTGTCAGTACGGTATTCTTGCCCCGTTCGCAAGGTACATTCACTACCGAATTGGCAATGGTAACATTATCTGCATCAACGATTTCTATTTCCATCGGAACAGTATCGATTTCTTCCTCGTTGGATACAAATACATAATCGAACCCTACACGAAGTTCGTCAGTACCTTCCTCGGGCAATTCGAACGAAGTGTTATATTGCATGTACATCAGCGAGTGCTTAGGCACATTATCGAGGGCGTTATAGCCTACCGGCAAATAACCGCTATACTTGATACGCGCGGTAAAGGTTTCGCCATTGACTTCACCATCGGCTACACGTTGCAGGAAGTCTGCCACATCGGTTGCAATCAGTTCGTAACGTGCCACGGGACGTTGGAGCGTTACATCCTGCTCGACCACCGCTCCCCACTGGTCAGCGTAAGCGGTAAGGTCGAGGGATGTAGTGCCCACAAACACATCTTTATATTCAGTATTGCCCGTATGAGAAGCACGGTTCGGGATTACAGGTACCAGACTTTGGGTGTTGTAGTGCAAATCTTCTTCGGGAGTCTCGGCACTTACATAGTCTTTCCATACCACCAACTGGTACGAACGGGCATGCAGTTTCATGCTGACCGGCAAAGAAAGATGCGTGCGGTCGGTAATGTTCTCTACAAACACCTGTCTTGCCACAGGCTGGCGGTTGAAGTATGCCTCTACAATGAAACGGTGCAGGTAATCAGTATTGGCAGAAACCCGTGCACTGCTATTCTCTTCATTTCCCTGCTCGGGCAAATTCAAGTCGAGCGTCAGGTTTACTTCCACATTCACTTCTGTCGGGTCTACACCCAGCTCGCCATCGGCGGTCAGTTCGGGTTCCTCGTGCAAGGTGCAGGCAGCCATCAGGAAGGGCAATGCCAACAAGCCTGACCATAACTTTCGTATATGTCTGTTTCTTTTCATGGAATGTTCGTTTTAAGTTCGTTTAAAAACGGTATACTAATGATGCACCTACCTTTGTCGGTCCCCAATAATGGCGGATGCGGGTGTCTATCTGCGCTCCGTTGTCTATATTATAATAGGTATTATACTTCATATTGGCGTATCCGAAGCCTACGGTAAATTCCGCTCCCCAGTGTTCAGACAACGGAAGCTTATACCCGTAGCTTAATCCGGCTCCTACCAAGGGGCGTCCGGTATCCTGATAACGGCGGTCATCCCATTTCAGGTTATACCATCCCACATGGGCATGCAAGCCGAAGAAATGGCCTTTGCCGGTTTCCTGCCCCATCCACCAACGCAGTTCGGGCTGGATAGCGGCTATGCGCAACGCCTTGTCGGGTTTCGCATCCCACAAGCTCCACATCACCGGGATATCTACCGTCATGCGGGAATGCACCTGCACTTCGTAGTCCAAATTCAATACACCGATGGCATCGTAAGCAATGTTGGTCTTCAGCGCCATATAACGTCTGTCTGAAACAGATACGGTTTTCTTGTCTTTCTTGCGCTTTTCCGAAGCACGGGCTTTGCCTTGCTCTTTGGCTGGCTTCTCTTTTGTTTGTGCCACATTCTTTTTCGCCTGTACTACATTCTTTTTCGCCGAAGGATTGTATACCGCAGTTTCTTCGGGTAAAGCCGAAGTCTGTATGCGGGGCTTCTCTACCGCTTGCGCCATTGCCCCTAAGGGCAACGCCGCTACGGCAAGAGTAAAGCAGGTATGTAAAAATCGTATTTTTAATCTCATGGCTGTAAATAAGTTTTTTAAGTTCTTAAGTTTGTGGGTTCTTGAGTTTTTAAGTTTGTGAGTCTTTGAGTTCTACAAACTAAAAAACTCAAAAACTAAAATTATATTTCCAAGTCGGGCACTACGTCACGCATGGTGGTCACATACCCGTTCTCGTTCACCACGGTTTCTTCTCCTTTATACGTAATGCTTACATCGTCTTTCGTGCTGCGGATGAAGAACGAAGGCGCTCCGCTTGCCGAGACATTCACGCTGATGAGCCAGCCTCCTGCCTTAATGCGTCCGTCGGAAAGGATTTCGGGGTCTTTTGCCGGATACTTCAAGGCATGCGTATTGATAATCGTGGCAAAGCGATATACCTTTGCTTTTTCTGATTTCGCCGTAAAGTGCCAATGGTTCGGGTATTTCTTAAACTTTCCCTTATCGTCTGCACGGAGCCAGTTGACCGGCGGAACAAAGAACTGGCTTGTCGTATCGGTCTGCAAGGTTCCGGTAGAGAAGATGTAAGCATCCGATGCGCCACCCCGTCCCGACAAGCCTTGCACATGCACAAAGCGCGGATTGGAAGTATCTACCGTCATCGGCTGTGCCGTAGTATGCAACATAAAGGTATAATCAGCCGGTTCTGAAGCTTCCAGCTCGTCATAGATAAAGATAAATCCGGTCTTTCCCAAATTGACGATATGCCGGCGGAACTTGGTGAGGGGCACATCGTCCCAACCGTTTTCAGGCGTGTATTCCACATCCGAAACCTTGCCACGCTCTAACCACAGCGGAGAAATCACTTTTCCGTAAGCGTTAGAAGCATCGCCCAACACATAACCTATTTTGTCACTACAATAGTAACGGGGAATCCAACCGTATCCTTCGGTACCAATGCGTTGCCCCATACCGTTTACCAAAATGGTGTTGTGAGCGCGGGTCGCACGGTGGCACAACATGCTGTGTACGTCGGTAAACTCGATGTGATGGCCACTGCTATAGAAAATAGGCTTTCCTCCGTAGAACGTATTGAACGCATTCTGATTCGCCAGCGCATGGGAAGTGCTTCCATACGGGCTGCTCCGGAAGCTCCACATCGCATTGCCTCCTACACGGTCCCAATTGGTCTGGTACGAAGCCAAACCTGTTTCGGGGAACACTCTTCCGAAAGGCAAGGCAGTCAATCCCGGACCTTCGGGCAACGGCTTGTCGCATTGCAGACGGAACCAAGCCAAATCGCCGGGCTTGTTCAGCAACGCTTTCTTCATGTATTCAGGCTCAACCTTCAACGTGCGGCGCACAAAGTCGGCGGCAAACGAGTTGTTGGTCAGCTTAGCCAGTGCATCCAGGTAACTGATACGGATGCTGTTGGGGCGTCCTACATTCTGATGAGAGCTGCCGTTTCCTCCCGATTTGGAGAACGGAGGCTGCTGGTAAATGGTATACATGATGTTGTTGGTATACCAAGGATCGCTGAAGAAATCATATCCCGTCAGATTGCTATAATAATAAGGCACTTCTATCAGCGTACGGGTATTGACCGTAAAATATGAATCGCCGTTGTGCCAGCCGCCGTCTTCGTTCAGCCCGGGGAAACGTGCCCGCCATACATTGTAGCAATAATCCGTCCATGTAGCGGCTTCAGGCAAATCGCCATACGTGGCAAATGCAGCCATTGTCAGGATGCGCAGGGTCATCTGCCAGATGTGGTTTTCGGCGATATGGTTTTCCAGATAGTTATTGAAATGCTTATACATGGCTCCGCCTTTCTCCCGGATGGCATCCAGCAAGGTTTTCTTCTGCGCGTCGGTCAGCAACTCGTAAAACGAGTCATACGCCATGGAGCAAAGCGAAAGCAATGCCGAAGCGTTGAAGTCTCCTTTCACATTCTTATCCTTATCCCAGTCGGTCATCTCCAAGACACGTTTAAGAGCCTCATCGGCATACTTCCGGTCTTTCGTCAACAGGTAAGCACGAATCAGCGCCTCGGTATTCCCTTCCTCGGCATCAATGATGCGGCGGCTCTCACGGGTAAGGTACGAATTGATTTGCATCTGGTTCGTGAGGTTCTTCACCTGACTGGTATTGATATCCTTCACCGTTTTCATCGGGGTCTGCATCACCTTATCGGCACGCTCCAGATACCATTGGTATTCTGCTTTCGGCTTTGCCTGTGCGATAAACGCATCCCAGCCTGCCTTCTGCACCCATATACGAGGATGGGTTGCAGGCACCTTGGCGATGGCTTCCTTATAAGAAGGCGGACAGAACTTCTTCGGGTTATCCCCCACCGTAAGTTCCTGCGTACTTTGCCATTCTACCTGCTCGGCTTCATTTACATAGCCGTATTGCCAATACCATTTCCCGGGCGCAAGGTCTTTATCAGGATTATAGAAAGGCCAGCGGGTTTCCACCTGCTTGACATCTTTCTTAAACTCTTTGTCACGGGCATAACGAAGCTGATAGTGTAATGTCGTTTTGTCCACCTTACGTACAGATTTCGCGTCCATGCCGTCCAGTATATCCGCATTGATATTGGCATCGGCACGAAGCGGCCATTGGAAAGAGACATAACGGTCGTCCACCACCGCCTTATCTTTCGGATAAGGAGTGGCACGCATTTCATGCATCAAGGTGGTTTCGGTCAGCCTGATGTTCGTCTGGGCAGACGCCCCTACGAAGAATGCGCTCCATAGTAATGCTAAATAAAAGGTCTTCTTCATCGGTGTTTTTGTTTTTTTCGTTGTTGCAAAAATAACCAATACTTCGCTGATAGGCTTACACAAATGTTTTGTTTTCATTCAAAATCCAGCAAAGAATGTTCGATATTGTCTAATACATTTTTAAATTTGTGCAAAATGTCTGTTCTTTTAATCCTTTGGAATATATTTCTCTTTGAAATGAGTGGCTGCAGACGGATGGCAACGCATCCATTCGTCAAGCAAGGCACGATGCTCACGAACAATGGTTGAATACTTTTCTTCTACTGCCAGATTACGCATTTCTCCCCGGTCGGTACGCATATCGTAAAGCTGCTCGCGGTTCTTTCCGGTATCATACAAGACGTATTTATAATAAGGTGTACGCACCATCCAGCCCAATGTGCCTGCAGTCTCTCCGAAGAAGGTTTCGGTCACCACGTACGGGCGGTGCGCCTTTGCCGTATCTCCCTCCTCTGCCACCTCACGGAAGCTGACTCCCTGACGTCCCGAAGGCACTTCCACTTCCGCCCAGTCGCATACGCTCGGCATCAGGTCTTCTCCATTATTGATGAACTGGGGCAATACCTTTCCCGCATTCTTCCCGCTGGGAAGGCAAACGATAAAAGGCACGTTCACCACCTCTTCATACAGGGCGGTTTTCTGGTTCCATTGGTGTGCGCCACACCCGTCTCCGTGGTCGCTGGTAAAGATAACCACGGTATTCTCCCACAAGCCCTGCTTGTCCACTTCGTCCAATATCTTCCCGATTTCCTTGTCCACCGCTTCAATCAGGCGGTAATACGCATTGCGGTACCGACGCCAGTCGTCCGGCGTGAAAGTCACGGTCGGATAAAGCCGATGGTTCTGCCTGCGCTCGAAAGCCAGGGCGTCGGCATCATACGGATTGACCGCAAAATTGGCAGGCAAGCCGGGACAATCTTCAAGCGCCGGCTCTTCGAACGAAGCATAGGGCGGATTCTGATGACGCGCATACTCGCAAATGTTATGCGGATTATCGAAAGAGGCGACCAAGAAGAAAGGCTGTTCGGGATTGCGGCGCAAGAAGGCAACACATGCCTCGGCAAGACCGAAATCATTATGCCCGTGCAGGTTCTCGAAACCGAAAGCCTCCTTCGCCGGCAAGGAATTGGTATGCGCGTGCCATTTCCCGGCATATGCGCATTCGTATCCGCTTTCTTCCAATAACGTGCCCAATGTCCGTGTGCGAATAGAGTCGGGCATGGGTGTCCCGTTCTCGGTCAGTCCCACCTGACCGGGCGTGTATCCCGTAAACATGGACGAACGCGAGGGACCGCTCAAGGGCATGCTGCAATAAGCGTTCGAGAAACGCACGCCCCTCTGGGCAAGCCGGTCCATATTGGGGGTATGCACCTCTTCATTTCCGGCACAGCTCATTGCCGTAGCAGTCTGCTGGTCGGTCATAATATAAAGGATATTGGGTCGCTCCTGTGCCATCAGTGCAGCAGGGGCAAAGAGGGAATAGATAATAAATGGTTTCATAGCGATTATCGTTTTTGACAAAAGTAACCGTTCTCCCTCAAAAACGACTTCAACAACCTGCAACGTTCTTTCAAATCCGTGCACCGGCTTTCACTTTTATGCAAAATACTTTCGAATCTGTACAATTCTGCCAAAGATAGTACTTCCGGAAGATTTTTATAAGTAACTCGCCTATATCATGGCACACAGACGCTATTTTAATGTGCCAATGAATAATAAGGGCAATGTGCTAATTTATTCTCACATTAGCACATTGTTTATTTGTCTCTGTGTATTCTTGCGTAGTCTGTGTCCAACGATAGCATCAACAAATCTTGATTTAAACGAGATACCTCTTCCTCAGATACTTCACCCACTCCTGGTGCTTGCATGACTTGAATACCTTTTCTATCCTATCAAACAGCCATTCGTAAGTCAAATCAATGAAAGTATCTTTACCCACATCGGTAAGCAATGATTTATATTCGGGTATGGCATACTCGCGGAAATGCTTGTTGCCTTGTGGGTAAAGATGGATATGGTGAAAATACTGAATATCTCCTTTGCACAGCATACCCCTATATGTGATTACGCCAAATTTGTCGCAAATGATTAGCTTTTATGAAAGAAACAATGTCTAATTCCCCGAACCATTATGCTGTTGTTATTATTCAGATATCACATCACTTGAACCAAACGGAGGTAAAAGGCGATGATACAGACCAGATCGATAACCAACGCTATGACCGACCACTTGATGAACAGTTTCTTTTTCTTCACCACACCATACACAATACCGATAATTGCCGAGACCAGTATGCCGGCAGCTATCCCGAAGATGCCTTGTACCGCAAGCCCCACCAGTATCAACAGAGCCATGGTTATCAAAATGTTGTTTCTCATATTTGTTTAAGGAGTTAAGGAGTTAAGAAGTTAAGGAGTTAAGAAATCAGATGCATTACTATTGACTTTTAACTCCTTTAACCCTTTTTTAATCAGATACTTGCTTTAATGGCTTTGATAACCGCCGAAGTAAACCCATCGTGCTCCAGCGAGTTAACGCCCTTAATGGTGATACCACCCGGTGTGGTAACCTTCTCTATCTCCAGTGCCGGATGCGTGTCTTCGTTTTCCAACAAAAGACGTGCCGCCCCTTCTACGGTCTGCGCCACCATCTTCATGGCGTCTTTCGGACGGATGCCTGCTTCCACACCTGCCTGCATGGCTGCCTGCACATACTTCAGCACGTAAGCAATGCCGCATGACGTAAGCGAAGTGGCCGCCGCAAGCTGTTTTTCTTCTATCAACATGGCAAGCCCCATTTCATTGAACAAGTCCAACATTGTCAGTGTCTGTTGTTCGGATGCATTCCGGCAGGCTATCAGTGTCATACTTGCCCGCAAAGAGATAGCAGTGTTCGGAATAATACGAAACATTGGCATTTCGGGGTCTACAAAGTGGGCAAGGTCTTCGAAAGTCATCCCTGCCGCTACCGATACCAATACCTGAGGCTGGCGCAAACGCAAAGGCTTCAATACTTCTTCTACCTTCCAAGGCTTGACCGCTACAATCACCACATCGGCATCTGCCGCTTCGTGATTGTCTGTACTGACCTGTATTGCCGGAAATTCAGCTTTCAGCTTTTCCAATTTGGGCATACTTGGATTGGTCACCGTGATGTCCTGTACCCGCACGTAATGCCCTTGTGCCAGCCCACGGGCAATGGCTCCACCCATATTGCCGGCTCCGATAATTGCTACTTTCATGTCTGTTATTCTTTTTAGAAACGCAGATTTTCGCAGATGTTTTTATTCAATAGTCAGTGAAATAAAATTTCAATCTGCGTTAATCTGTGAAAAATCTGCGTTTCCCCACATTATTAAATCTATTTACAATGGTTTCGAAAGTTCCTCCAACGACTTTCCTTCATATTCGCAAATGGTCTGCTTGAACGAATCAGGAAGTTCTACCGGTTCTTTGGTTGCCACGTCATAACCTACCATTACCGTACGGCACTGGCATTTCAGTACACCACTCGCCTTGTTGACGGCACGCTGCAACAAAGTAAAACTTTTATGTCCCAAATGAATGACTGTAGTTTCGATATACAACTCATCCGAGAAAAATACCGGAGCCAGGAAATCGGCATTGATGTTAGCCACTACGATACCTAGTGTGTTCCACTCCTTATCACCGAACACATCGCGCATATACGATGTCTTTGCCAGATCGTAAATGGAAAAATACGAAGAGTTGTTCATGTGACCGTACTGGTCTACATCACTAAAACGAATCTGCACCGGCATCACATGCCTGTATGTAAGTTTTGTTGCCATATCATTTAAACTTTGTTCACCTCAAATATATATCTTTTTTTCCGTAAAACGCAACAAGTGCAGCATTTATTTCTTATTTTTGCGCACAATGCAATGAAATCAACTAATAGACATAAATAATGGAACAGAAATTAAGCAAAGAAACCCTCTGCGTACAGGCAGGGTGGACTCCCAAGAACGGCGAGCCCCGTGTAGTGCCCATCTATCAGAGCACAACCTTCAAATATGACGATAGCGACCAGATGGCACGCTTGTTCGACCTGAAAGATACCGGATATTTCTATACCCGCCTGCAAAACCCCACCAACGATGCCGTAGCTTCCAAGATTGCTGCACTGGAAGGCGGTGTAGGTGCCATCCTTACTTCATCGGGGCAGGCGGCAAACTTCTATGCCGTGTTCAACATCTGTGAAGCGGGCGACCATATCGTCTGCTCGTCTACCATCTATGGCGGTACGTTCAACCTCTTCGGTGTCACCCTAAAGAAACTGGGTATCGAATGTACCTTCATCGATGCCGATGCGCCCGAAGAAGAAATCGACAAGGCTTTCCAACCCAATACCCGCTGTATGTTCGGTGAAACCATCTCGAACCCCAGCATCAATGTGCTCGATATTGAGAAATTTGCCCGCATCGCCCATAAGCATGGCGTGCCACTTATCGTAGACAACACCTTTGCTACCCCCATCAATTGCCGCCCCTTCGAATGGGGAGCCGATATCGTGACTCATTCTACCACCAAGTATATGGACGGACACGCCACTTGCGTAGGCGGTGTCGTAGTAGATAGCGGAAACTTCGACTGGATGGCACATGCCGACAAGTTCCCCGGACTGACTACTCCCGATGAGTCTTATCACGGACTAACCTATGCCAAGGCATTCGGCAAGATGGCATACATCACCAAACTTACGGCACAACTGATGCGCGACCTAGGCTCCATCCCTTCACCAATGAACGCTTTCCTGCTCAACTTAGGACTGGAAACCTTGCACTTGCGTGTACCCCGCCATTGCGCCAATGCCCAGAAGGTAGCCGAATGGTTGGAAGCCAACCCGAAAGTAAAATGGGTAAACTATTGCGGCTTGAAGAGCAACAAGTATTACGAACTGGCACAAAAATACCTGCCCAACGGTTCATGCGGTGTCATTGCTTTCGGTCTGAAAGGCACACGCGAAGATGCCGTGAAGTTCATGGATAGCCTGAAGCTGGCATGTATCGTGACCCACGTGGCAGATGCCCGTACCTGTGTCTTGCATCCGGCAAGCCATACCCACCGCCAATTGAGTGATGAGCAATTGATAGAAGCCGGCGTAGCTCCCGACCTGATCCGCCTTTCGGTAGGCATCGAGAACGTAGACGATATCATCGCCGACCTTGAACAAGCATTGCAAAGTATTTAAATGAAGAATGAAGAATTTGTTGATAGCTTGTCACGCCGGATTTGCAATCCGAAACCGTTTGCTAATGATGCGGATTACAAATCCGCAAATAGGATTACGCCGGATTACAAATCCGGCGTGACAAAGATTCTTCATTCTTAATTCTTCATTCTTCATTCAAAAGATTCTTCATTCACCCCATGGCTCCAAACACCTGGTACACTCAACGCATAGACGAAACTTTACGACAACTTTCCCAAACCAAGACACAGATTAACCGCATCAGCCTGCTGCGCGTCCTGCTCTTTGTGGCAGGCTTTGCAGGACTGATTTTGTTTTATCGTTCCGGCACGTGGGCGGTAGTGCTCACCGTGTGCTGCACCTTCCTGCCTTTTTTTATCTTGGTCAAGGTACACAACCGGCTTTATTTCCGCAAGGAACAGTTAGAAACCCAACTCAAGCTGAATCAAGATGAACTGAAAGGACTGGAAGGCGACTATTCGGTTTTCGACGAAGGGCGCGAGTTCATCGATGCCGGACATCCTTACTCGTACGACCTCGACCTCTTCGGACGCAAATCGCTCTTCCAAGCCCTCGGACGTACCTGCACGCATATCGGGAAACAAACTCTTGCCACATGGATGCAACATCACCTGACAGAGAAAACCGCTATCGAAACCCGTCAGGAAAGCATCCGCGACATGAGCCGGCGGATGGAGTTCCGCGAAGCATTCCGTGTGACCGGTTCCATCAACCGCGGCGCGGATTCCGATGAAGAAGAGATAAGCCGCTGGAGCCAGACTCCATCTGTCCTGCAACACCTGTGGTGGGTAAAACTCTGCCTTTGGGCTGTACCCGGCATCAATATCCTGCTGCTTGCGCTCGGATTGCTGCATATCCTTTCACTCAGCTGGTTCGGAATGATGTTTACCGTCTTCGTCATCCTCAGCTTCGGACTTATCCAGCGAGGGACCCTGATACAAGAAACTTATGGAAAGAAACTGAAAACCCTGAACCGTTATGCCAAACTGATAACCCTTGCCAAAGGGGAAACGTGGCAAGCCCCTGCCCTGCGTGAACTGACCGATAAGCTGGACATCGACGGACATTCTCCTGCCGAAGCCCTGATGCAACTCTCCAAGGAACTCGACCGCCTCGACCTGCGCAACAACCAGCTCCTGTATGTCATCTTAGAGGGAAGCATGTTCTTCCAGCTCCGGCAAATCGTGCGCATCGAACGCTGGAAGGCACGCTATGGGAAATACCTCATGGGCTGGCTGGAAGCCGTAGGCGAACTGGACGCACTCTGCTCGCTCGGCACTTTCGCTTACAACCACCCGGCATATACGTATCCTACGATTGCCGGCCAACCGTTCTGCTTCCTCGCCCGCAACATGGGACATCCGCTCATGCCCGAAGCCCAATGCGTGAAAAATGATGCCACCATCCCCTCACGCCCTTATTTCCTGATTATTACCGGAGCCAATATGGCAGGCAAGAGCACCTACCTGCACACCATAGGTGTCAACTACCTGCTGGCATGCATGGGCTGCCCCGTGTGTTGCGAAAGCCTGACGCTTTATCCTGCACAACTCATCACCAGCCTGCGCACCACCGATTCGCTCTCAGACAACGAATCTTATTTCTTTGCCGAACTGAAACGCCTGAAACGCATCATCGACCTGCTGGACGAAGGACAGGAACTTTTTATCATCCTCGATGAGATACTGAAAGGGACGAACTCAGCCGACAAGCAGAAAGGCTCGCTCGACCTTATCCGCCAGTTCATGCGCCTGAAAGCCGACGGCATCATCGCCACCCACGACCTGCTATTGGGCACACTTGCCGACCAATTCCCCGAATATATCCGCAACTATTGCTTCGAAGCAGACATCAAGGATAACGAGCTGACCTTCTCCTACCGCCTGCGCGAGGGCGTGGCACAGAACATGAACGCCTGCTTCCTGATGCGGAAAATGGGGATTACCATCAGCTGATGGAAATGTCGGAGAAAGACACGGAGACATGCACTTGCTTGTGAAAACCCTTAGAAGCTGTTTTGAATTTATCGTGCGATGATTTGGGATGAGTTTTTGAGGCATTTTCGCTTCTGTGATGAGGAAGATAGCGGGCTATCTGACGAAGAACAGGAGCG
>NZ_NFJG01000042.1:0-30386 GCF_002159755.1 Bacteroides sp. An269 | reverse complement strand
GGAAGAAAATTAATGCCAGACCGAGAGAAAAACTCAATTTCTTGACTCCGGCTGAGGTCTTTTTCAAAAATATTTCGTAATGTTGCACTCGCTGGTTGACTCTGCCGTGCAGCTATATGCATCGGGCAACGCAACTATCTGCATGATTCGGGGCGGATATTTGAAGAATTTTGATTAACTTCGTGCCCAAACCCTGTTTTTATTATGGAGGAATTGAAAGAAATATACGACCGCATGACATTCTTGCGCCAGAAAGGCGTCAAGATGAAGGACATGGCGGAACGGGCAGGCTTTTCGCCCAGCGTCTTGTCGGCTATTTATTCGACGGTGCTTCCCGCTTATTTCAAGAACCGCGAGAAAGGGATGGGCGAGGAAGAGGCGTTGAACAATGCGCTGGTGTGGGTGAACAATGTATCGAAAAAGAAATTGCTCGGTTCGCTTGCCCGATTGAAAGACTCTTTGTTCTCCACGGATTATCAGGCAAAGGCGGTTCCGGAAGATGCCCGATGCCCGTTTCTCGTACAGTTGGAAAACAATGTGCAGGAGACGATGGGGCGTGTGTTCAACTTCAGCGGCATTTACATCAGCTATAGCATTTCGTCGGGGAGCCGGAGCCTGAAGATTGAACCCTACCTGATTGCCCCTGCCGAGAACGGCAATTATGTGGAGGTGGGGCATAACAATGCGTATGGGGTGACCCATTGGGGTACGGCTTTGATGAACGGCTTCAACCACCTGTACCTGATGTTCAACGAGAACCCTTCGCCTCAACTCTCTTTGTTCTACATTTGCCTGAAACTTCCGATGTACGACCGTCCGCCTTTCTTGCGCGGCCTGTACATGTGTTTCGACTATAATTACAATCCCGTGGCGCGGCGCATCCTTTTTGTAAAATATTCGGACAGCATAGCGCGCGACGAGTTTTTGAAATTGAAGGGAGAACTGAAGGCTCCGGAGGTGCTGGATGAAAAAGAAAAGGCATACTACGATTATACCTGTCAGGCGGAAGATATTATCCGTATGTGCAACATACCTTCGCCTCGGATGACGGAAGACGACTTGAGGGTGGAAAAGAAAATATTGTCATTATAGCACAGATTTCGGATTATCTTGATTCTTTTGTTTGCTTTTAAAGAAATTTTATTACTTTTGTAACAGTATGAAGGGGTGGGGCCCTTAAAGAATGCAAAGAAAGAAAAATGAAAGAAAATTGAAAAACATGTTTAAAGACATAAGTTTTTATTTGTTTAGTTCAGAAAAAGGCCTCATCTTTGTGGTGTTATCCTGAAAACAATCTTTTTACCTTAAAAAAAAAACTAATACCTATTGAAAACTTAAAAAAGCTTCTTTGTGAAAAGAGGCTTTTTTTATGCCCTTACGTTTGCCTTTTTTATAAAATTCCCAGCTCTGTTTTTCCTTCACATCTTGAAAATACTTACTTTTGTGAGATAAAAAGTTAGAGTTATGTCACAACCATTGGCGGAAAGGATGCGCCCGAAAACATTAGACGATTATATCGGGCAGAAACATCTGGTGGGAGAAGGTGCCGTATTGAGGCGGATGATTGATGCCGGGCGCATCTCTTCCTTTATATTATGGGGGCCTCCCGGAGTGGGGAAGACCACGTTGGCACAAATCATAGCCAACAGGCTGGAAGTGCCTTTCTATACCTTGAGTGCAGTCACTTCGGGAGTGAAGGAAGTGCGTGATGTCATCGAAAAAGCTCGTGGCGGGCGTTTCTTTTCGCAGCAGAGTCCGATTCTTTTCATCGACGAAATACACCGTTTCAGCAAGTCGCAGCAAGACTCGTTGCTGGGCGCTGTAGAAACGGGGGTGGTTACCTTGATAGGTGCCACTACGGAGAATCCTTCGTTTGAGGTAATCCGTCCGTTGCTTTCAAGGTGTCAGCTGTATGTGCTGAAATCGTTGGAGAAAGACGACTTGCTGGAATTGCTTCACCATGCGCTGGAGAAAGACGCGGTGCTGAAAGAGAAACACATCGAATTAAAGGAAACCGATGCGATGTTGCGCTATTCGGGAGGAGATGCGCGTAAGTTGTTGAACATTCTGGAACTGGTGGTAGAAGCGGACGATTCGGACCCGATTGTCATTACCGATGGGAAAGTGGTGGAACGCCTGCAACAGAATCCTTTGGCATACGACAAGGATGGTGAGATGCATTACGACATCATTTCGGCTTTCATCAAGTCGATTCGGGGAAGTGACCCGGACGGTGCTTTGTATTGGCTTGCCCGTATGGTAGAGGGGGGAGAAGACCCAGCCTTCATTGCCCGCAGGCTGGTGATATCGGCTTCGGAAGACATCGGGCTGGCAAACCCGAATGCGTTGTTGCTTGCCAATGCAGCATTCGATGCCGTAATGAAGATTGGCTGGCCCGAAGGGCGCATTCCGCTGGCAGAAGCCACCGTCTATCTGGCTACCAGTCCCAAGAGCAATTCGGCATATATGGGCATCAATGAAGCGATAAGTACGGTTCGCAGTACCGGAAACTTGCCTGTGCCACTCCACTTGCGCAATGCTCCTACCAAGCTGATGAAGGAGCTGGGATATGGGAAGGAATACAAGTACGCACACGATTATAAAGGACATTTTGTAGAACAGCAGTTTTTACCCGACGGCATCCAGGGACATCGTTTCTGGCATGCGCAGGAAAACCCTGCCGAACAGAAGTTGAAAGACCGGATGGTGCAGTTGTGGGGAGAGCGGTTTAAAGAATAACAAAGAAAAGTAATTATGAAGATTGTAGTATTAGACGGATATACATTGAATCCGGGAGAACGTGAATGGGAAGAATTGAAAGAACTGGGCGAATTGACGGTACACGACCGTACGTCACAGGAAGATGTGATAAGGAGGGCAGAAGGGGCTGATGTGGTATTGACCAATAAAGTCGTGCTCGACCGTTACACGTTGGAACATTTGCCCGATTTGAAATACATAGGTGTGTTGGCCACAGGGTATAACATCATTGATCTGGAGGTAGCCCGTAAGCAGGGCATTGTTGTGACCAACATTCCGGCATACAGCACCGATTCGGTAGTACAGATGGCTTTTGCCCATATCCTGAACATTACATTACGCGTGGGGCATTATGCAAACGAGGTGCACAACGGTGTGTGGAGTGCACAAAATGATTTTTCTTATCGCGACACTCCGCTGGTAGAGTTGGCCGGGAAGCGCATCGGGCTGGTCGGTTTCGGGCATATCGGTCAGGCTATGGCTAAGGTGGCTTCGGCATTTGGCATGAAAGTGGTTGTTTGTCCGCATAATATGGATATGAAATTGCCGAAAGAATACGAGAAGGCGAAATTGAATGATGTGTTTTCTACTTGCGACATCGTGAGCCTGCATTGTCCGCTTACATCTGAAACGAAGGAAATGGTCAATTCGTTCCGTTTGTCATTGATGAAGAAAGGTTCGATTTTAATCAATACCGGCAGGGGTGGGCTGATAGACGAGAAAGCATTGGAACGTGCTTTGCTGAGTGGAAAACTGCTTGGGGCGGGACTTGACGTACTTTCATCGGAGCCTCCTTCGCCCGGGAACCCTTTATTGAAATTGAAAAATTGTTTCATTACGCCTCACATTGCCTGGGCTACTCAAGAAGCGCGTGAACGGTTGATGAAACAGGTAGTAGACAATCTGCAGGCATGGATTGGGGGGAAACCTATTAATAATGTATTGGAAAACTAAGCGATTATGATGACGAAAGAAGAACGTGTGGCGAAAGCTGTGTCTTTATTTAAAGAAGGATACAATTGTGCACAATCGGTGGTAGGGGCATACGCCGACCTTTATGGCTTTACACCCGAGCAGGCATTCCGGATGTCGGCTTCGTTCGGTGCCGGAATCGGACGGATGCGTCTGACATGTGGAGCGGCATGTGGCATGTTTTTGCTTGCCGGACTGGAACGTAGTGCAGTCGTGGGAGCCGATCGTGCAAGCAAGTCTGCCAATTATGCTTTGGTGCAAGAGCTTGCCGCAAAGTTCAAGGAACAGACCGGTACGTTGTGTTGTGGAGAATTGTTGGGCTTGTCGAAAAAAGAGCCGGTAACCTCTGTTCCCGAGGAGCGCACGCCACAATATTATGCCAAGCGTCCTTGTCCGAAAATGATAGAGTTGGCAGCTCGTATCTTCGGTGACTTTTTGGAAGGACAAGGACATTTTTCGAAGTGAATGTTACGTTCAGAACATTTAAAGAGTTGTATTTTGCTTGTTTTTCTTGATAAGCTGAAACTTTTTTAAATAAGCGTGCATAGATTTGTTTTTTTTAATTACTTTTGCAAGGGACTACGCAGACTTTTCTGAGTTAGTTTTTTATGTTTACTATTTAAAAGCAAAAGACTATGTTAAAAGAAAAAGCAGGTGTTATCGCCGGGCAAATCTGGGAGGCACTGAATGGGAATGAAAAAGGCATGACTCAAAAAGAGCTGAAAAAAGCTACGAAACTGAAAACAGAGAAAGAATTGTTTTTAGGTTTGGGTTGGCTGTTGAGAGAAGACAAGATTGAAGAAAAAGAAGATGAAGCAGGTGAATTGACTTTTGTGTTGAAATAAGTAAAATCTTGCAGTACAGAAAAAGGCGTTGAAGAAGTCATCAGGGATTTTTTCAACGTTTTTTTTATGATTTTGGTGAGAAGCTGTTTTGAATTTCTCCAAAAAGTTTTTCTTGGCTTGATGTATTCGTTTTCGTGTGTGCTTTGGGCGATTTTTTGGTCCTTTTTGCTCCTGTTCTTCGTCAGATAGCCCGCTATCTTCCTCATCACAGAAGCGAAAATGCCTCAAAAACTCATCCCAAATCATCGCACGATAAATTCAAAACAGCTTCTGAAAATGAATGTCTGCAAACTGTCAATGCATACTCCTAAAAAATGAATATATACTGCATACGCGGTTGAATATATACTTCATCTGCCTACGGATATATACTTCATCTGCCAATGCAGTAGTACTGACTTTGTCAAGTAAGTGCATTCCGTAGTCAGATGCAGTAATATGGAAACCACTTATGCCGTTATCTTCATTGTCAAAGGGTATGTATTGGTTGTTTGCGGACATTCATTATTGCTCTTTTTATCCGATGTAAAGACTCAGTTCAATATAAAGAGCGGTCGGGTGCTCGCTGTCACCCTCTTCAAATTGGATTTTTCCTTCGCGTGCCAACCAGCCGATTGCGGCATTTAGTTCACGGTCCCGTAAGCCTGTAGCCTTTTTTAATTCCTGGTATTCCCATTTTCTGTTGTCACCATAGAGTATTTTCCAGATGACTCCTGCGCTTTCGCCGATACTTTGCATGTTCATAGTCGTATGGTTTTTAAGATGAATGGTTCTGTTTGGGTCAGCGTTTTTTGATATTTCTGCCTAAACTTTGATACAAATATACTGAATTTAGCGATAAATTCCAATATTTTTTGTAATTTGGTGGCAAATAACCTATATGTTTAACTTTTAATTCTTATGGCTTATGAGAAAATATTTGGCAGAAATGCTCGGGACGATGATTCTTGTCCTGATGGGATGTGGCAGCGCTATCTTTGCAGGGAATGCGGCAGATGCTCTTGGTGCAGGCGTAGGAACGTTGGGAGTTGCTTTGGCTTTTGGTTTGTCGGTGGTAGCTATGGCGTATACCATCGGTAATGTTTCGGGATGTCATATCAATCCGGCTATTACGTTGGGTGTATGGATGTCGGGTCGTATGAGTACCCGTGATGCAGCAATGTATATGATTTTTCAGGTGATAGGGGGCATTATCGGTTCGTTGCTCCTGGTACTTCTTGTTTCTACCGGAGGGCATGGCGGACCTACCTTGTCTGGTGCGAATTCGTACGACTCTGGAGAAATGGCCCAGGCTTTTATTGCCGAGGCAGTGTTTACCTTTATTTTTGTATTGGTGGTATTGGGTGCGACTGATGAAAAGAAGGGAGCGGGTAATTTTGCCGGACTTGCCATTGGCTTGACTTTGGTTTTGATTCACATTGTATGTATTCCTATTACGGGGACATCGGTCAATCCTGCACGTAGTATCGGTCCTGCCTTGGTGGAAGGCGGGCAGGCACTGGAACAGCTTTGGCTCTTCATTGTAGCACCTTTCGTAGGAGCTGCGTTCAGTTCGCTGGTATGGAAGACCATTGGTGGAGGACGGGTAAACCGGTAGTGTCATATATATAATAAGGAGAAACACAAGGATGCGTCATTTATGTATTTTTTTGACGCATCCTTTTTTTAGTGGTTTTGCCATAAATCTGCAAAAGCCGATGCGGAGGTTATTTCATCCTTCCTGAAAATATCCGTAAAGTCATTTCGTTTATTCAAGAATATAGCGTAACTTTGCTTGTGAAATAACTTAATGGCAAGAAAAATGAAAGTAGGATTGTTTGTTCCCTGTTACATCAATGCCGTCTATCCCGAAGTGGGGGTTGCCTCCTACAAGCTCCTGAAAAGCCTGGGGGTGGATGTGGATTATCCATTGGACCAGACCTGTTGCGGACAGCCAATGGCAAATGCAGGGTTTGAAATGGAATCGAAAGAGCTGGCAAAGCGTTTCGATAGATTGTTTGAGGGGTACGATTATATCGTCGGGCCTTCTGCCAGTTGTGTGGTGTTCGTACGCGACCATTATGGTAATTTGCTGAAAGAGGAACCGCACCGTTGTGCCAGTGAAGGCAAGATTTACGATATTTGCGAGTTTATCCACGATGTGATAAAGCCGGATTCGCTTCCGGCATCGTTCCCGCATAAGGTCAGCATTCAGAACAGTTGTCACGGGGTGAGGCTGATGCACCTCTCGTCGCCCAGTGAACTGAACGTACCTTATTATAATAAATTGCGCGATTTGTTGTCGTTGGTAAAGGGTATCGAGATTGTAGAGCCTGAGCGTCCGGACGAATGTTGTGGCTTCGGAGGCATGTTTGCCGTAGAAGAACACGATGTGTCGGGGCGTATGGGGCGCGATAAGGTGCAACGGCACATTGATACGGGTGCCGAGTATATCGTAGGAGCAGACAGTTCGTGCCTGATGCATCAGACAGGCATTATCGAGCGCGACCATCTGCCTATCAAGACCATTCATATTGTTCAAATTTTAGCTGCAGGATTATGAGTACGAAACATTCGAAAGCTGCCGGAGCGTTTCTGAAGAACCGTGAGATGGCTGCCTGGCACGACGAGACGTTATGGATGGTGCGTGCCAAACGGGATAAAATGAGTAAGGAGGTTCCTGAGTGGGAGCAGTTGCGTGATGCGGCATGTGCCCTGAAGATGTACAGCAACAGTCATTTGGACCAGTTGTTGCAGGAATTTGAGAAAAATGCACTTGCCAACGGTGCATACGTGTATTGGGCAAAAGATGCCGATGAGTATTGTAAAATTATTTATAATATCCTGAGCGGGCATCAGGTGAAGCATTTCATCAAGAGCAAATCGATGCTTGCCGAGGAGTGTGGGCTGAACGAGTATCTGGAAGAAAAAGGAATCGAGGTGGTGGAAAGTGATTTGGGCGAACGCATCCTTCAACTGATGCACAAGCGTCCGAGCCATATCGTGATGCCTGCCATTCATATCAAGAAAGAAGAAATCGGTGAGTTGTTCGTGCGTGAAATGGGTACCGAGCCAGGCAATAACGACCAGACATACCTGACTCATGCGGCGCGCAAGAACTTGCGCCAGAAGTTCATTCATGCGGAAGCAGCCATGACGGGTGCCAATTTTGCGGTGGCATCGACCGGTGAATGTGTAGTGTGTACCAATGAAGGGAACGCCGATATGGGCACTTCGCAGCCCAAACTTCAGATTACGGCTTTCGGGCTGGAAAAGATTGTTCCCGACCGTGAAGCTTTGGGCGTATTTACCCGTCTGTTGGCACGTTCGGGCACAGGGCAGCCCATTACTTCATATACGTCGCATTACCGTAAGCCACGGAAGGGAGGCGAGTTGCATATCATCATTGTAGATAATGGGCGGAGCCAGATTCTTGCCGACCAGGAGCATGTGAAGACGCTGAATTGCCTGCGTTGTGGTGCGTGTATGAATACTTGTCCGGTGTACAGGCGTTCGGGAGGTTATTCGTACACCTATTTCATACCGGGACCCATCGGCATCAATCTGGGTATGCTGAAGGCTCCTTTGCACTATTATGACAATGTTTCGGCATGCTCACTGTGTTATTCGTGCCAGAATGTGTGTCCGGCAAAGGTTGACCTTGCCGACCAGATTTACCGTTGGCGCCAGCGCATGGACGGCTTGGGTGTGGCAAGCAAGGAAAAGAAGCTGATGTCGGGCGGCATGAAGTTCCTGATGGAGCGTCCTGCCTTGTTCAACTTTGCCTTGAAGAATGCTTCCATCGCCAATTCGCTTCCCCGCTGGGCATTGTACAACGATATGAATGACTGGGGCAAGGAGCATGAGATGCCGAAGTTTGTCAAAGAGAGTTTCAACGAGATGTGGAAGAAAGGAAAAGTTTGAGTATAAGGGGACTGGTTGACCAGGTACTAGGTGACTAGGTTTTAGATACTTTTTGTGGGCGTTGACAAAGTAATGCTATTTAGAACCTAGTCAACTAGTACCTGGTACCTGGTTTCTTAAATAAAAAAATAAACAATGAGCAGTAGAGAAGATATATTACAGAACATACGCCGCAATACGCGGACACGTTATGAGCGGCCGGACTTGACATCGCTGGAAGAGGAAGCTTTGACTTATGCGGATCCGGTTGGCCAATTTTGTAAAATTATGGTACAGATGGGCGGTAAAGCCGTTGTGTTGGGAAAGGAAGACGATTTGAACGAAGTTATCCTGCAATTGTATCCGGATGCCAAACGCATTGCGTCCATTCTGAAAGAAGTGCCTACAGGTGAAAAAATCCAACTTATCACCTGTGCGACTTTCCATCCGGATGAGGTGGAAAATCCGGGAGAACTGGACGGTACAGACCTTGCCATCGTTGATGGCAGGATTGGTGTATGCGAAAACGGTGCTGTCTGGTTGCAGCAGGATGTGGAACAACGTGCCATTTACTTTATTTCGGAGGCACTGGTGATTTTGCTGGACCGTAAGAATCTTGTCAACAACATGCACGAGGCTTACAAGCGGATTGATACGGGCGAATATGGTTATGGGGTTTTTATGTCGGGACCTTCGAAGACTGCCGATATTGAGCAGGCTTTGGTTATGGGAGCCCACGGTCCGCGTAGCGTGACCGTGATATTGTTGTGACCAGAGATGTGCAGGAACCAATGAGACTATTCGAAGAAAGCGTTGGGATAACGTACCCATCCGTGTACATCTTGTAGTCCGTCCGGTTCCAGTTCGATAGCCATGCAACATTCATCGGGGGCATTGAAAGGAAATCTTATGCCATAGGATGAAGCTTTCCGGTAACCAAATCGTGGATAGTAATCTTTATGCCCCAGCAACAGGACAGCTTTGTAACCCAGCAGGGCTGCCCGCCTGTGGGCTTCACGCAGGAGCATGCCTCCGATGCCTTGCCGTTGAAATTCAGGCAATACAGACAGGGGAGCGACGCTAAGTACGGTGGTCGTGCCTTTTTCTGATACGATTTCCACTTTTGAAAGCAGGATGTGTCCTACGATTTTTCCTGTGTTTGTTTCTGCCACCAAAGACAGTTCCGGAATATAGGCTTCTGATTGCCGCAGGCGTTCCACCAGCAAGTGTTCTGTATGGTCGCTTTCCGGTACGTGTAGAAAGGCCTGTTCGGTCAGGCTACGTATGAAGGGAAAATCCTTGCTTTTTTCTTCTCTGATTGATAGGTCGTTTCTCATTTTTTTGTTTATAGCATAAAGCCCCGGCATCTGCCGGTTCTGGTGTGAACCGCAGCATGCCGGGGGATTTGTTTATGGAGGTTTCCTTTCGGATTTAGCTTTCTGCTTTGTTGTCGTTTTCCAGATTTTCTTCTTCCGAATCTCTAAGCATTGATTTGTGGTGTTTCAATACTTCCGCATCAATGTAGAATACAGTTTCTTCGGCGAGGTTGTTGATGTGGTCACCCGCACGTTCCAGTTTGCGGAAGATGCCTGCAATTTCCAGACACAACTTGATATCTTCGGGATGTTCGTTGGCGTATGCCGCCAGTGTATCGATGGCGTTTTTGTTCAAGATATCCAATGTTTCGTCTTTGTCGAAGATGGATTTTGCAAGTCCGATGTCCTGTTTCTGCAAAGCATCGTATGTGGTGCTGAGCATGTGCAATACCATATCGAACATGTCTTCCAGCTGGAGTTCGGCAAACAGTGCCTTGTTTTCCGGTTTCAAATCGGTGCGGATGACAAAGCGTGCGATGCTGTCGGCATAGTCGCCGATGCGTTCCAGGTTGGTATTGATTTTCAGCATGGCAAGTGCAAAGCGCAAGTCTACAGCTACGGGATTGTACAATGCGATGAAATCTTCGATGTCACTGTCGATACGCAATTCGAATGCATTGACACGTTTTTCGCGTAATATTACTTTATCGGCAAGTTCCATATTGACTTCCAATACAGATTTATAGGCATTGTTCAGTTGTTGGTAAACCAACTGCCACATATCGTTTACTTCTGTCTTGATGTTGAGAAGTTCGTTTTCTACAAATTTTACCATGTCTGTATAATTAATAGTGAATAGTTAATGATTGACAATTAATAGTTGACAATTTATCCGAAGCGTCCGGTAATGTAATTCTGGGTAGCTTCTTTATCGGGGCTGGTAAAGATTTTCTTGGTTTCGCCGTATTCTACCATTTCGCCCATATAGAAGAAAGCAGTCTTGTTACTTACGCGGGCAGCCTGTTGCATGCTGTGGGTTACGATGACTACAGTAGTCTGTGAGCTCAGTTCGCAAATCAGTTCTTCAATCTTTGCAGTAGAAATGGGGTCGAGGGCAGATGCCGGTTCGTCCATCAGCAATACCGAAGGTTCTACTGCCATGGCACGTGCGATGCACAGACGCTGCTGTTGTCCTCCGGAGAGATCGTAGGCAGAAGCCTTCAACTTGTCTTTCACTTCGTTCCACAAGGCTGCGCCTTTCAATGCTGTTTCCACCCGTTCGGTAATGAATTCCTTGTCTTTGATGCCATTGACGCGTAACCCGTAAGCTACATTTTCAAAGATACTTTTCGGGAACGGGTTGGGACGTTGGAATACCATACCCACGTTTTTGCGTAAGATGTCTACATTGATCGACGGTTCGTAGATGTTCCGTCCGTCAATACAGATTTCTCCAGTCAACCGGGTTCCCGGAATCAAATCGTTCATGCGGTTGAACAAGCGCAGGAAGGTTGATTTACCACATCCGGAAGGACCGATAAAGGCAACCACTTCATTGTTTGGAATCGTGATATTGATATTCTTCAGCGCATGAAAGTCGCCGTAATAGAAATCTACGTTTTTAGCTTCAATCTTATTCATACAGATGACGATTATGGTTTATTTGGATTTTAATTTGTTTTCAAAATATTTTCGGATGTTGTTGGCAAGCAAGTTCATAATCAGTACGATGACAATCAGAACAAATGCTGTGCCATAGGCGATAGGCGTTTGTGCCTCAATGTCGGTGCCGCTGGTAGCGATGACATACAGGTGATACGGCAACGCCATACATTGGTCGAATATGCTTTCGGGCAGCTTGGGCAAGAAATAGGCGGCACACGTAAAGAGGATGGGGGCGGTTTCGCCCGATACACGTCCCAATGAAAGTATCAGTCCGGTAATGATGCGGGGCATTGCCATAGGCAGCAATACTTTCCAGATGGTCTGTGCCTTGGTAGCGCCCAAAGCAAGGCTTCCTTCGCGATAACTGTTAGGGATATCCTTAAAGGCTTCTTCCGTTGTACGGATGACAATCGGCAAGGCAAGCAAGCCTAACGTAAGCGAACCGGCTATGATGCTGTCGCCAAAGTCGAGGTAATTGACAAAGAAAGCCATACCGAACAAGCCGAATACGATAGACGGGATGCCGGCAAGGTTGTTTGTCATTGTGCGGATGAAGTTTACCATTTTGCCTTTAGGGGCATATTCGTTCATATAAATGCCGCTCATCACACCTACAGGAAACGAGAATACGGCACTTCCTATCATCAGGTAAAACGTACCCACAATGGCAGGTAGGATTCCTCCTTTGGTCATACCGTCGGTAGGAGCCTGGGTGAGGAAGTCCCAATTGATGACACTGATGCCTTTTACGATGATAAATCCCAATATGTAGAACAATACTGCTGCAATGAAGTAGCTCAGTATGCGGAAGCAAGTGAACATTCCTTTCTGAATGCCTTTTTTGTGCTTCATGTAAGACGGATCGATTTCTACAGCCATACGTTATTTCTTGAATTTATTGCGCGAAGATACGATTTCTACGCAAGAGTTAATAATTAAAGTGATGAAAAACAGGATGACACCCAGTAGGAAAAGTGACTGGTAGTGTGCACCTCCGGCAGGCGCTTCACCCAATTCGGCAGCAATGGTTGCCGGGATGGTGCGCAATGGTTCCAGAATGCTATGGGGCATGACTGCTGCATTACCGGTTACCATCAATACCGCCATGGTTTCGCCGATGGCGCGTCCGATGCCCAATACAATGCCAGAGGTAATACCGGAAATAGAAAACGGGATTACGACTTTATAAATAGTCTGCCATTGTGTAGCTCCCAAGGCAAGGCTGGCTTCGCGCATGCTTCGCGGACAACTGCGCATGGCGTCTTCGCCTACGGTGATGATGGTCGGCAATGCCATGATGGCAAGTACCAGGCTGCCTGCCAACCCCGATTCACCTACAGGCAGGTTGAATGTCTGCTGGAGGAAAGGTACGATGACCGCCAGGCCAAAGAAACCGTAAACGACAGAAGGAATACCATTCAGTAATTCGATAATTGGCTTCAGGAATTTTCGGGTCTTTTCGTTTGCCACTTCGGCAAGATAAATGGAAATGGCAAGCCCGAAAGGCAAGGCGATGAGGATGGCGAAAAAGCTTACCCATAGCGTACCGCTAATCAATGGAAGAATACCGAAAATAGGGGAAGGAGTTGCGGTAGGGAACCATTCGTTGCCTAATAAGACGTCTTTTACGGGAATATCTTGGTTTTCGATGTAATGGATGTCTTTTTGTCCTTTCATCAATACATCGGGGACGTAGGCAACAATACCCGGAGTCTGGTGAACCTGTTCAGCAATCTTGTCGCCAGCATATTCATATTCCGCTCCTAATTCCGCTTCTGTATAATGCTTGTCGAGGTCTTCCAGACGGAACACGGTAATGGGCATGTCTTTGCCTCCCACTTCTTTCCAGTTGGTGATTTCCTCATCGAAAATGTTTTTGATTTGTTGTGCGCTGAGTCGTTTTACATCGTTTTCCTTGTTCAGTGCCAGCACGTATCCGTCTTCTACGATGGGATTGTTGAAGAGGCCTACTGCTTCTTTGAACAAGAAGCCGATAATCAGCAGGATTACCACACTGGTGGTGAATCCGCTCACGGTAAGCACATACCGTGCGATGTTATCAATCAATCTTTTCATATTTCTATATACCTTATTTATATATACCTGTTACGTATCGTGGTTAACGAGGAATGAAGCCCAAATCCAATGTTTTGGCTTGCCCTTCTTTCGAGGTGGTGAAATTGAGGAATGGCATGACATTCTTTTCGTTTTGCTTGTCGTAATAGTAATACAACGGACGGACAATGGGATATTCTTTTCGCGTCGCGCTTTCTACCGAGGGATAGACGTAGTGTTTGCCTTGGTCGTAGGATACGGCAATAGCTTTCACATAAGGATTCAAGTAAGCCAATCCTACATAGCCGATAGCGCCTTTGGTCTGGCGTACTGATTGGATGATAGCACCTGTGGCAGGCATAGAGAGCACGCTGCTCATATAGTTTTTGTTGTGTAAAACACTTTCTTTGAAGAATTCGTATGTACCCGAAGACGTTTCGCGCGAGTAGACTACGATGCGGGCATCTTCACCTCCCACTTCTTTCCAGTTGGTGATTTTGCCCCGGAAGATGCCTTCCAATTGTTCGCGGGTAAGTTGTTTAACCGGATTTTGAGGATTGACAATAACAGCCAGTGCATCGTATGCCACGATATATTCGCAGGGCTCGTGCTTCGACTGTTTCATTTTCATTTTCTCGCTGAACTTTATTTTTCGGGATGCCATTGCCAAGTCGGTTGTTCCGTCAAGTAATGCTGAGATTCCTACACCGCTACCGCCTCCGGTGACAGTAACTGTAGCAGAGGGATTTTGATTCATGTACATTTCCGATAGTTCCTGAGTAAGAGGAAGTACGGTATCGCTTCCCTTGATGCGTTGTGCCATCAGTATGCCAGGAAGACACATACAGCACGCTCCTAAGAAAAAAGAAACACATTTCTTCATACGCCGTTAATATCCAGTTTTTGATTCTAAAATTTAACGGCTCAAAGGTACAACGAATTCTCCGAAAGGGGTGTTACAAAAATATTACATATCTGAGGCATTCCAGCTAAATTTGAAGTAATGGGAAAGACCGATGCTCTTTTTGTCAATCATTGTCTTTAAATAACTGGACCTTTACTCCAAACGATATTCGTAATATGTCTTTCATTTTCAGACTGCTGTTGGTTGCTTTGCTGATGATGTACAATTCGCAACTGCTTATTTCGTAAAACATGGCAACGTGTTTTACAATGCTGTTTTTCAAATTAAAGTTCATCCGTTGTCCGATAAAAATGTATGGGCGCATCTTGGTACTGAAATTGTAGTAGCCGTTGGGATAGCGTCCTGGTTCTTTTTTCCAGAATTCCTCCCCGGCAATGGTTGTTACATACAGTCCGCAATAGAAAGGCTCTAGTGCCCAGTGCTTGTCGAAACTCATGCTCCAAGGGATATAGCTTTGTTTTACGGTAAAGGTCAGTCTGAACTTGTCGGCATATTTGCCCGGCAGGAAACCTACTAGAAAATCGCTTTCCCACTGGCGGCGTTTGCCATAATCCCATCCTATCCCGACTGCTGAAACTCCCATGCCTCCGGCGTATTGGAATTTTACGTGAGTAGGACGTAACCGCTCCCAGCCTTCATAACGCTGGTGAACCCGTTTGTCCCATTTCCGGGGAGATGGCAAACTGGTTGAGTCGGAGGGACTTCCAAGGGTGGTAATGGGCAACAATGGAAGGAGCAATAGGGCAATCAGGTTAAAAAGCGATTGTTTCATATTGGTAAGTGTCAGGAGTGAAAGTAAAACGGAGTAGCGTACGTTTTTTGATGGAAGGGGCTGTATAATATAACACATCGTCATCGAATAGTTCTTCTACAGAAAGGCTATGCGTGTGCCCTGCCAGACAGAGCTGGAGCGAAGGATAGGTTTTCAGGTAGTGTTGGAAAACGAGGGCGATATTGTTGTTGAACTGTTCGGTATAAGGTGCCGCGTGCATGGCAGTAACGGTGCGGGTACAGCTTCCGGGCAGTTGGTTGCGGTCGTTTTCCATAAAGGCAAGGTCAGGTATTGCTTCGGTATAGTCGAACTCCAAAGCATTGGTGTTAAGACATACGAAATGTGTGTTTCCTGCCTCGAAAGTGAAGTTCTCGTCACCGAATATGAGCCGGTACACGTCCTGTCCTGTAGCAAGGCAATCGTGGTTGCCCAGCAGGCATACGTATGGTACGTTCAGTTTGTTCAGTATGTTACGTTGTAATTCAAATTCTAGTTTCAATCCGAAGTCGGAGAGGTCGCCTGTATGTATCACGAAGTCTACACTGTCCAGCCGGTTGATGGCAGCTACGGCATCTTCTGTTTCATCGTACCAGCGTTGCGTGTCGCTGATGAATACGAAAGAGAACGAATCTTTTCCTTGTAATGCACTTTCAATGCGTTCGATGTTTTTGGCATTGATGCCTGTTTCACCATCAATGTCCAGGTCGTATGGATGATATTCTATCATTTCGCATCCACTCAGCCAACAGGCAGAGAAAAGGGATATGCAACTCATAAAGAGGCTTGTGTAAAACTTTTTTCCGGTAATTTTGCGCATAAAATGTGTCTCTTTTATGTATGGGTTGCAAAGTTTGTCATAAAAAGCCAATTGTACAATATTGATTTTTCGGGAATATTGTTCCAATCGTTGTTTTTTGTCAACGGACATTTACGAATTTGTAAACTGTATGGCTTGTAAAGGTCTCGTCCGGATGCAACGTCGTTGAGGGGAACTGAGGATTGTTGGGGCTGTCTTGGAAATGACACGTTTCGAAACAGACAGCACCACGGAAAGGATAATAAATGTTGTTTTTCCCTTTTACTTTTCCTTTCAGTCCGTTTCCGGTATAGATATGGATGGCTGGTTCGGTGGTATAGATTTCCATTTTCCGTCCGCTCTTCTCGTCGTAAATCCAGGCTGCTACATGTGTGTCATTTCCCGGATGGTTCAAAGCCCAGGCATGGTCGTATCCGTTCACTACATTCAGTTGTCCGTAGTCGTCGTTAATATGGTCGGCAAGTTTGTGGGGGATTCTGAAATCAAGTGGGGTAGAAGCAACAGGCCATAATTCTCCTGTGACACATTTGTTCCGGTCGTATGCGCTGAAATAGTCGGCATCTACCCACATGGTTTGGTTTTCTACACTTTGATTCAGGTTGCCCGATATATTAAAGAAGGAGTGATTGCATAGGTTGAGTACGGTGGTCTTGTCGGTCGTTGCCTCGTAACGGATGTCCAATGCGTTGTCTTCGGTCAGGGTATAGGTAACTGAAATATGCAGATTGCCTGGAAATCCGTTTTCACCGTCGGGTGAGAGATAATGTAACGTAACGGATGAAGGAGATACGTGTGTGGCTTTCCACATCCGCGCTCCGAAGTTGGGATTTCCTCCATGGGCGGTATGTCCCAGGGAGTGGTTGGCTTGGAGGTGGTAGGTTTTCCCCTCCAATGTATATTGTGCGTTTAGGATGCGGCCGATATATCTGCCCACAGTGGCTCCGTAGTTTTGCGACTGGCTGATGTAATCTTCGATATTGGAAAAGCCGCATACTATGTCTTCCAGTTTTCCGTTTTTATCGGGTACCATGAGTGACACTACGCGTGCGCCGTAATTGGTGATGCATGCTTCTATGCCTTTCGAGTTGGTTATCTTGTATAAGCTCGTTTTTTGTCCTTCTACTTTTTGCAGGAAAGCTTTAGGCTGCAGGCCTGATGCGGTGGTAAACCTGTGACTGCTGCACGAAGTGGTGAGTACCAGCAGTCCGATGCTTACTATGTGAGATAGATTGGTTAGTTTCATATGCAATGTTTGTTCTATCGGCAAAGATAGTTTTTTCTTGTCAATTTGTGGGCTTGTCGGGGAATAAAATCATTGGTCCCCGGTCGGTTTGAAAATCACTATTTTTAGGTATTTCTTATTTTGGTGTTTTGTCTTTACTTTGTATCATCAAATCACAAACACAAATAGAAATGAAAAAAACAGGAGTATTTTATGGTTCTACGACCGGTACCACGGAAGCGATAGCCGGTCGGATAGCAGAGAAGTTAGGTATTGCATCAGCTGATGTACACGATGTGAGCAAGATGAGTGCTGATATGGTGAATGCTTACGAAGCTTTGATTTTAGGTACATCTACATGGGGTGATGGTGAATTGCAGGACGACTGGTATGATGGCATCAGGGTGCTGAAAGGTATGGACTTGAAAGGGAAAACCATCGCATTGTTTGGGTGCGGTGATTCCGAATCGTATGGTGATACTTTCTGCGACGGCATGGGAGTGCTTTACGAAGACTTGAAAGACAGTGGGTGCCGTTTTGTGGGTGCCGTGTCCGACAGCGATTATACCTATGCTTCTTCGATTTCGGTAATTGACGGTAAATTCGTAGGACTTGCCATTGATGATGTGAACGAAAGTGACAAGACAGACGAACGCATTACGGTCTGGACTGATATGCTTAAGTCTGATTTGGCATAGTTCTTTGTTTATCGGCTGATGGGTGATAGTTGAAGAACCGGCGGTTGACAATTGCCATACAAGGTTATTCATGTTCATTTGTCATTCTTCGGATTATTGCTTATCAGCTTAGAAATTGTTTTGAAAAACGAATACATCAAGATGAGAAAAAAACTTCTGTAGAAATTCAAAACAGCTTCTTACTCTCCTTAATTATTTATTTCCGTTTTCCTCAATCATCAACTACAATCATACACTGATTATGGAATTGAACCCTGCTGACATCAAAGTGTTTTTGAATCACATTTATGAATTCAAGAAAGGAGTACGCCGTATGGTGCTGTATACGACCAACAAGAAATACGAGTCTTTTGCGGTCAAGCGTCTGGAGAACCAGCATATCAAATTCATCGTGTTACCGGTCGATGACGAGCGTATCAATTTGTTTTTCGGTTGTGACGAATGTATCGAGGCCATCCGTCTGTTGGTCAACCGGCCGTTGAACAGGTTGACACCGGAAGAAGACTTCATTTTAGGAGCAATGTTGGGATACGATATCTGTGTGCAATGCAAGCGATATTGTGACCGGAAGATGCGGCATCTTGTTTCGTGACCGTGTATCCATGCAGACAGTTGTGCAAGGTGGCAGGGAGGAATCTGTACGTTTTTGTTCGCTGGGTAAGTGGCTGCCTGAATAGTAAAAACAAGTGCGGAGATTGTGCTTTCTTTTTGAGGGAAAGTATATTTATACCTGAAATCTGCATTCAATATTGAATCTTTTCATTAGTTTTGCATGGTCTTAACAAAAACAAGTAAAGATGGAAGATTCATTTTCAAGAAATGCATATGTAGGGAATGGTCGGAAGAACAGTCTGATAAACCAGAAGATGATTTGCCGCATTTTAGGGCTTCTGTTGTTTATCGAAGGTGTGATGCTGATGGTGGGTGCTGCCGTTGCGCTTTTCTATCACGAATCCGATTACATTTATTTCGTTTATTCTACGCTGATAACGGTAGGAGCGGGAGGAGTGTTGGTTTTCTTGGGACGCAATGCCGAAAACAGGCTGACGCGTCGTGACGGCTATTGCATCGTTGCCTTCACATGGATATTATTTTCAGCTTTCGGGATGCTTCCTTTTTATATCAGTGGGGCAATACCCTCGATTCCTGATGCTTTCTTCGAGATTGTTTCCGGTTTTACGACGACTGGAGCCACGATTCTTGACAATATCGAGTCGCTTTCGCATGGCATCCTGTTCTGGCGTTGTTTCTCGCACTGGATAGGCGGTTTGGGAATTGTGTTCTTCACCATAGCCGTGTTGCCGATATTCGGTGTGGGGAATCAGGTGCTTTTCTCTGCCGAGGCTACGGGAGTGACGCACGACAAGATTCATCCTAAAGTGAGCATCATGGCGAAATGGTTGTGGACGGTGTATCTGATATTGACCGTTTCGGAAACCTTGCTGTTGGTTTGGGGAGGCATGGGATGGTTTGATGCCATTTGCCATTCGTTCTCTACGACGGCCACGGGTGGTTTTTCCACCAAGCAGTCGAGTGTGGCTTATTGGAATTCGCCTTTCATCGAGTATGTCATCGCTATCTTTATGATGCTTTCCTCGCTTAACTTTTCATTGTATTTCATGTGCTTGAAAGGGAAGTTCCGCCATCTGCTGAAAGACGATGAAGTGAAGGGCTTTCTGATTTCTGTATTTACGGTGACTTTATTCATCACCGTTGCGCTTATCATCAATAATCATTATGATGTGGAGAAAGCTTTCCGAAAGGCGCTTTTCCAAGTTGTTACGGTGCATAGTTCTACCGGTTTTACCACAGATGATTACAATTTCTGGCCTCCATTCACATGGATGCTTATCATGTATGCTACAATCGTAGGTGGTTGTACCGGTTCTACCAGTGGCGGCATTAAAGTGATGCGCTTGCTCATCCTTTTGCGTAATGCGAAGAACGAATTGGCACGTCTTATTCATCCGCGTGCTGTATTTCCGGTAAAAATAAATCGCCAGACAGTCGACCCGTTGACTATTTCAGCGGTAACGACTTTTACGTTATTATTCTTGATATGCGGTTTTGTAGGTTGGGTTCTTTTGATGATGATGGGGGTAGGATTGACAGACGCTTTTGGAACGGTGTTTTCCAGTATGGGGAATGCTGGTGTGGCTTTGGGGAATTATGGACCGGCATTTTCATGGAGCGGACTTCCTGACGGTGCCAAGTGGGTGCTTTCTTTTCTGATGTTGTTGGGCCGTTTGGAATTGTATGCTATCTTGTTGATGTTTGTTCCGAGTTTCTGGCATAACCGTTGAACTATATATAAAATAAGGTATATGAAAATATTGATAGTAGAAGATGACCGCGATTTGCGGGAGATAACTACCCGTTCGTTGGAAAAAGAGCGGTATGTAGTGTCACAGGCTCCTGATTATCGTACTGCCTTGCAGAAAGTAGAGGATTATGATTACGATTGTATCCTGTTGGATATTATGTTGCCCGATGGAAATGGTCTGAATTTGTTGAAAGAACTTCATGATTTGGGTAAGCGTACCAATGTGATTATTCTTTCGGCTAAGGATTCGCTGGAAGATAAAGTGGCGGGACTTGATCTGGGGGCTGATGATTATTTGCCCAAGCCTTTCCATTTGGCCGAACTGCATGCTAGATTGAAAAGTCTGTTCCGGCGCAGCCAGCGTGAAGGGGAGCATAAGCTTCAGGTAGGGAATATCGAATTGTTCCCCGATTTGTTCCGCGTACAGATAGCAGGCAGGCAGGTAGAGCTGAATCGTAAGGAATATGACATTTTATATTATTTCATGTCACGTCCCGGTAGGTTGGTCAATAAGAATACGCTTGCCGAGTCGGTATGGGGGGATCATATTGACCAGGTTGACAATTTTGATTTCATTTATGCGCAAATCAAGAATCTCAGGAAACGTTTGAAAGATGCAGGGGCTACTCCCGAATTGAAGTCTGTTTACGGTTTTGGCTATAAATTTGTAGTAGAATGAAGTTATCCCATCTTGTCTTATGGCGTTTGTCACTGGCATTGATTGTTGTATTGTCTGTATGGGCAGGTCTGTTTTATATGGCGGTGATGGAAGAGGTAAACGATGAAGTCGATGATTCACTCGAAGATTATTCCGAGCAGTTAATCATCCGTGCCTTGCAGGGTGAAGAGATGCCTGCCGCCAATAACGGCTCGAATAACCAGTATTACTTATACGAAGTGAGTAAAGAGTATGCGCTTTCTTATCCGCAAATAACTTATCGTGATGAAATGGTATATATTACAGAGAAGAAAGAAGAAGAACCTGCCCGTGTGCTCATTACTATTTTCCGGGCATCGAACGATCGGTATATGGAACTGGTGGTCTATACGCCTACGATTGAAAAGATGGATCTTCAACGTGCTATAACAGGATGGATTATATTCTTGTACGTGTTATTGTTGCTGGTCATTCTGTTGATAACGATGTGGGTCTATTACCGGAACATGAAACCTTTGTATCGTTTGCTGGGTTGGTTGGACCGTTATCGTTTGGGGCATCCGAACGAGCCTTTAGACAATCGGACAACTATTACCGAGTTCGGCCGGCTGAACGAAGCGGTAACAGATTTTGCCGGGCGTAATGAAAAGCTTTTCGAACAGCAAAAACAGTTTATCGGGAACGCCTCACATGAGATGCAGACACCGCTTGCCATTTGTCGTAACCGCATTGAAATGCTGATGGAAGACGATGGATTGTCCGAACGTCAATTGGAGGAACTGGCAAAGACACATCGTACTTTGGAAAACCTTACCCGCATGAACCGTTCATTATTGCTTCTGTGTAAGATAGAAAACGGGCAATACATGGATAAACATGCCGTTTGTCTGGATGAAGTCCTGAAACATTACCTCTCCGACTATCAGGAAGTTTATGCTTATCGGAATATACACGTAGAGATGCAGGTTACGGCTTCTTTCTGTGTGGAAATCAATGACTCTTTGGCTTCGGTCTTGGTGACTAATTTATTGAAAAATGCTTTTGTGCATAATGTTGATGGCGGACTTATCCGGATTATTATCGACAGAAATGTTTTCTGTATCTGCAATACGGGAAACGAGCCTTTGGACGGTATCCGTATTTTCGAACGTTTCTATCAAGGGACCAAAAAAGAAGGGTCTACAGGCTTGGGGCTGGCTTTGGCCGACAGCATCTGCAAGACCAATCATCTGGCTATCCGATATTTTTATGAAAAAGAAATGCATTGTTTCGAGATTTCAAAATCTTTTCAGATTCCTTCTTCATCTTTGCAATGAAAACAAATGATAAATGTATTAACCATTAAAAGCAAATTTGATATGAAGAAGTGGATTTTATTATTGGTATGTGTGTTAGGTATCCAGGCAGTGGCATTGGCAGACAATGACAAACCCATTCAGATAGGGCAGTTACCAACGAAGGCTCAGACTTTCATTACTACGTATTTCAAAAATCATAAGGTGGCTTTGGCCAAGATGGAGTCTGGATTATTTTATAAGACATACGATGTGATTTTTACAAACGGTGAGAAATTAGAGTTTGACAAGTCTGGTGAATGGACCGAAATCAAATGTAAAATGTCTGCGGTGCCAGTACAGGCTATTCCTGCTGAAATCCGTTCGTATGTTTCGGCCAATTATCCTGAAGCGAAAATTCTGGAAATCGAACGTGACGGAAAAGAGTATGATGTGAAATTGTCCAACCGTTGGGAAATCACGTTTAACAACAAGTTTCAGGTGATTGATATAGACGATTGATTGGACGTGATGTATCTCCTGTAAGCTGATACTGTTTTACAAGCAGAGACACAAATATAAGGGAAATAACCTATATATTTGTGTCTCTGTATTTTTTATGGATGTCCGCCAACAATCAATACATACCCCTGAAAAATGAATATATACTGCATCCGCAGTTGAATATATACTGCATTCGCGGTTGAATATATACTGCATCCGCCTACGAATATATCTTCATCGGCAAATGCAGTACTACTGCGTTTTTAACCCCGTCGGATTGGCTGATGGCGGACATTCATATAAGCTCAAAATTATGAATTCATACTCATTAGGAATTCATCGTTGTCTTTGGTTTTTTCCAAGTGCTCTTTTACTGAATTCATTGCTTCGATCGGGTTCATGTCTGCAAGGAATTTGCGCAGAATCCACATACGGTCCAAAGTCGTTTTGTCAAGAAGCAAGTCGTCACGACGCGTACTTGATGCTGTCAGGTTGACTGCAGGGAAGATGCGTTTGTTGCTCAGGTTACGGTCAAGCTGAAGCTCCATATTACCTGTACCTTTGAATTCTTCAAAAATTACTTCGTCCATTTTCGAACCTGTATCAATCAGAGCCGTAGCGATGATGGTAAGCGAACCTCCTCCTTCGATGTTGCGGGCAGCTCCGAAAAAACGTTTCGGCTTGTGCAGTGCATTGGCGTCTACACCTCCCGATAATACTTTTCCCGATGCCGGAGAAACTGTATTATAAGCACGTGCCAGACGGGTGATAGAATCGAGGAAGATGACAACGTCGTGTCCGCATTCTACCATACGCTTTGCTTTTTCTAAAACGATACCTGCTATCTTCACGTGACGTTCTGCAGGTTCGTCAAATGTAGAAGCGATGACCTCGGCATTGACGCTGCGCGACATATCGGTTACCTCTTCCGGGCGCTCGTCTATCAGCAGCATAATCATGTATACTTCCGGATGGTTGGCTGCGATGGCATTGGCAATGTCTTTCATCAGGATTGTTTTACCGGTTTTAGGTTGTGCCACAATCAGTGCACGCTGTCCTTTTCCAATAGGGGTAAACAAGTCTACAATGCGTACCGACAGGTTGTCGTTGTTACTTGTGCAAAGTTTGAATTTTTCATCAGGAAACAGAGGAGTCAGGTGGTCGAACGGTACACGGTCACGTACCAGTTCTGGGGGCAGTCCATTGATTTTCGAGACTTTGACCAAGGGGAAATATTTTTCTCCTTCTTTGGGTGGGCGAATGGTTCCATCTACCACGTCACCCGTCTTTAGTCCGAAAAGTTTTATTTGTGATTGAGATACGTAAATGTCATCGGGTGAAGAGAGATAGTTGTAATCCGAAGAACGGAGGAAACCATATCCGTCGGGCATGATTTCCAATACGCCTGAGCCTTGCAGGATATCATCAAATTCATAAGGCTTTTCTACAGGTTTAATTGGTGCTGTTTCGGCAGCAATTGTAGCAGGCAGGTTTTCTGTTGTAGCCTGTGTCGTCTGGTTGGCAGTCGGGTTATTGGTGCGTCCGTTAGCTTGCCGGTTATTGTTGTTATGGCGTTGTTGGCGTTGTTGGAAACGGTTGTTTGTCGGTTTGTTATCTTTCTCAGTGATGACCGGTTGTTCCATTTTGGTAGCTTCAAACTTACCGAGCAATTCGGTAGGTAATTCTACTTTATCAGATGGAAGGTCTTCGATAGGAATAAAATCATCTACATTTGCCATATCCAGTTCCGGAAGTTCTGGTTCGTTTTCGGTTGCCGGAATTTGTTCGGCTGGAGTTTGAAAAAGTGTATTTTCGTTCTTTTGGGCTTGTTCTTTTGCCAAAGTCGTTTTGTTTTTACTTCCAGGTTTTCTTCCCCGTTTGGCTTTGGGCTTTTCTTCCGGTGCAGGTGCCGGACTGCTTTCCTGTTCTGTCGCAACAGTTTCTGTCTCTACCAGATTATCTACTTTGAATAAAGGAGCCGGTGCCGGGAGTGGGGGAGTGTTTGCTTCTAGCTTTTGTGCCTTGTCTTTAGTGGCTGTATATACTTTGTCTCCTTCTTTTTTTACACTGATTCGTGAACGTTTGCGGGGTTGTCCTTCTTTCCGTTCCTCATTGGTCTTTGTAGCAGAAGCCTTTTGGGTAGCTCCTACAATAGCTTGTTCGTCTAAAATGCGATACACCAGTTCTTCTTTGGGTAAGGTACTGGTTTTTTTCAGTCCCAACTCTTTGGCAATCTGTTGCAATTCGGACAAATCTTTGTCGTTTAATTGAATAATGTTATACATAAGTATAGGTGTAATGAATTGTAATTGTGTAATTTTGTAAGCGTGCATTATTACGATGCGACCATCTGTTGTGGATGTGCGTCGTTAAAGATTGGACACTTATCAATAATTACGGATTTAATGATTAGTTTTTGATTCTTTGTTTGAAGTGAGTTTGCAAACTGTTTTCGTTTGTCTCACGTATTGACACTACAAAAGTAGGTATTTTTTTCAATATCCTATAGGTTTTCGTTAATTTTTTTTTGAATATTTCCTTTGATTGGCAGAAAAGTGCTAATTTAGCACTGAATTTTCAAGCGAGGTGGATAAGCTCCGGCTATTTCTTCGCTTGTTGTTTAGTAATAATTAAAAAAAACAATTGTAACAATGAAGAAAGTGATTTTTACAGAAAAGGCTCCTGCTGCCATTGGTCCTTACAGTCAGGCAATCGAAGCGAACGGAATGGTTTTTGTGTCCGGACAGTTACCGGTTGACCCGTCTACAGGAGAGTTTGCTCCTGGTGGCGTGGCAGAGCAAACTACCCAATCGTTCGAAAATATTAAGAACATTCTGGCAGAGGCAGGCCTGACCACGGCAAATATAGTGAAGACTACGGTGTTTTTGTCGGATATGGCATTGTTTGCCGAGATGAACGGTGTGTATGCCAAGTATTTTGAGGGAGATTTTCCGGCACGTTCGGCCGTAGCAGTGAAGGCATTGCCTAAAGGTGCATTGGTGGAAATCGAATGCATTGCGGTGCGATAAACTGATTGGTTCGCAGCACAGGTGCAGGCAGGTTTATGTCTTTTCAGCCTGTGAGGCGAATCTTTTTTGTATCTGATTATGAACTATCGGAATCTGTTGTCTCACGTGGAAAACAAATGGAAACTTGCCACATTTTTGCTGGCAGGAGTTATCGTGTTGGCCTCATTAGGGTATATTTACCGTTACGAACCTTTCCGTTCGGATTTCGAGATTACGGACGAGTTGGGCGGAAACATCTTTCCGGTGACGATACTTTCCACTGCCACAACGGATGCCGAACTTGTTCTTCCTTCTGATACCGGTTATATAGGCAATCCGAAGTCGTGCATCGGTATTCGTATCAAGAATATGCATCCGAACAGCAAGTTACACATCGAGGTGGAAGAAACTCCGTTTTTTTCCCGTTCGGTATCCGAGTTTGTGCTGCCCGAAGCACGCAAGGAATATTTGGTCTTTCCGGATATTATATGGAAATATGAAACGTTGCGCGAGCACACGCAGCCACTTCCGGTTACCGTGTCTGTTTCGGTCCGGCTGAACAATCACGAGCTGGGTAGCAATGTCCGTACGTTTTCCGTACGCAGTATTAATGAATGCCTGCTGGGGTATATGGACAGCAAGATGAAGTTTCATGATACCGGAAAGTTTTTTGCAGCCTATGTGAACGAAGACAATCCAAATATAGATGTGATATTGCGCGAAGCGTTGAACACGCGTATCGTCAATCGTTTCTGGGGTTATCAGAGCAAGAACAGCGATGTGGTCGACAAACAGGTGTATGCCCTGTGGTACGTATTGCAGAAAAGAGGATTCAAGTACAGTTCCATCAGCAATACCAGTCTTTCGTCGAACGTTGTGTTTTCGCAGCGTGTACGTACATTCGATGATGCGATGGCTTCGGCACAAATCAACTGTGTAGATGGGAGCGTGCTTTTTGCTTCCTTGCTGAAGGCTATCAACATCAATCCCATTCTGGTGCGTACCCCCAAACACATGTTTGTGGGTTACTATACAGACCGTATGCATCAGAATATCCATTTTCTGGAAACTTCGATGATAGGAGATGTCAACTTAGACGATTTTTTCCCGGAAGAGAAACTCGATTCTACCGTGGCAGGCAAGTCACAAGAAAGTATGTCACGTTTTGTATTCGAGAAATCGAAGGAATATGCTACTCGTATTTATAAGGAGAATGAAGCCTTGATACATTCGGGCAAGGTTAATTACATGTTTCTGGAAATAGACAAGGCTATCCGTGCCCAGATTCAACCAATAGGAAAATAATAACAAAGGAATACATGGAAAAGAATAAAAGAACATATATCTCGCCGGGGGCATGGTTTTTACTGGAATACCCGTCCGATTGGCGCGAATTTGAAGATACAGAAGAAAGTTTCTTGTTTTATAATCCCGACAAGTGGACAGGCAATTTCCGCATATCTGCCTATCGGGGTGAAAGACGTGATTATGCAAAAGCTTGCATGGAAGACGAGCTGTCACATACACGGGGAGCAAAGTTGGTGCAGGTCGGACGCTGGAAATGTGTGTATCTGTCCGAAAGTTTCCAAGAGAACGGAACCTGGTACACATCACATTTCTGGATAACAGGGTTGGATGCCGTATCTATAGAATGTTCGTTTACGGTAGCAAAAGGGGAAAGCATCAGGGTAGGTGAGGAAATCATAGCTTCGCTTAAGGTACGGAAAGCAGATGAAAAGCCTTGGAAAGCGGTTATTCCGGTAAGAGTGCTCGAAATCAATACCATTAATGAAGCATACGACTGGGCTGTTTCTGCCATCAAAAAGCAGTTGGCGAAAGACTTTACTGGTACCGAGGCAGATATCAGCAATATTCAGAAAGTGATGGATAGCGGTCATTTCAAACCTGGCCAGCGTCAGGTGTGGGAGAGTTTTGGTATAGTTTTTGGTACCATTCTGGTAAATGAAATGGACGGCATGGACTGGGTAACGGTTATCGACGGGAAACTGGAATATCCTGCCTTGCGTTTTTCAGATACCAATGTAATGGTCTGTCCCACCAGACTTGTATGGGATAAGGTAAAGAATGGAGAAGTCTGCCGCTTAAAAGATGAATACTTACGTGTGCGCGGCGAGGTCGAAAAGGTACTTTCAATATAAAGATATGGTTGCTTATTTACAAGTAGAGAATTTGACCAAGTCATTCGGTGACTTGGTGTTATTCCGTCAGATTTCCTTTGGTATCGCGCAAGGGCAACGCGTCGGACTGATAGCCAAGAATGGAAGCGGTAAAACCACTTTGTTGAATATACTGGCAGGGAAAGAAGGGTACGACGAAGGGCAAGTTACTTACCGGCGCGATTTACGTGTGGGATACCTCGAACAAAGTCCGGTCTATCCTTCTGGACTGACTGTGCTGGAGGCTTGTTTTCATCGTGGAAATGCCGTAGTAGAACTTATCAAGGAGTATGAGGCTTGCATGGCTGCTCCGGGCAATCCTGGGCTTGATGTGCTTTTAGAACGGATGGAGCATGAAAAAGCATGGGATTATGAGCGGAAAGTGAAACAGATACTCTCGCAACTGAAAATCCGTGACTTCAGCCAGTTGGTAGGGAACCTCTCCGGCGGGCAACTGAAACGGGTAGCATTGGCGAATGTACTGATTACCGAGCCTGATTTGCTTATTTTGGATGAGCCTACCAACCATCTTGACCTGGATATGATAGAATGGTTGGAAGGATACTTGAACCGTTCCAAACTCAGTTTGCTGATGGTTACGCACGACCGCTATTTTCTTGACCGTGTGTGTGCTGAAATTATGGAGATAGATGGTCAGCAGCTGTATTCTTATAAAGGAAATTACAGCTATTACTTAGAGAAACGACAGCAGCGTGTCGATGCTGCCAATGCCGAAATAGCGCGTGCCAATAACTTATATCGCACAGAACTGGAGTGGATGCGCCGGATGCCGCAGGCACGTGGACACAAGGCACGCTATCGTGAGGAGGCTTTTTATGAGCTGGAAAAAGTGGCTAAGCAGCGTACTTATGATTCGAGTGTGAAGCTGGATGTGAAAGCCTCCTATATCGGTTCGAAGATTTTCGAGGCAGACCATTTGTGTAAACGTTATGGGGATATTACAATATTGGAAGACTTTTCATACATTTTTTCCCGTTACGAGAAGATGGGTATCATCGGGAACAACGGTACAGGAAAGTCCACCTTCATTAAAATACTGATGGGACTGGAAAAGCCCGACAGTGGAACGCTCGATATCGGTGAGACGGTCCGTTTCGGCTATTATTCGCAGGAAGGGTTGAAGTTTGACGAGCAGATGAAAGTAATCGATGTCATTACATCGGTAGCGGAAGTCATTGAGCTTGGGAATGGCAAGCGGCTTACGGCTTCGCAGTTCTTGCAGCATTTTCTTTTCCCGCCCGAAAAGCAGCACAGTTACGTATATAAGTTGAGTGGGGGAGAACGGCGCAGGCTGTATTTGTGCATGGTCTTGATGAAGAATCCCAATTTCCTGGTGCTCGACGAGCCGACGAACGATTTGGATATTGTTACGCTTCAGGTGCTGGAAGAATACTTGCAGAGTTTCAAGGGGTGTGTCATTGTTGTGAGTCACGACCGGTATTTTATGGATAAGGTAGTCGATCACTTGCTGGTGTTCAATGGTCAAGGTGATATCCGCGATTTCCCGGGAAACTATACAGATTATCGTAGTTGGAAGGCTGCAAAAGAAGTGTTCGAAAAAGAGAATGCTCCAAAGCCTAAAAAAGAGAACAAGCCACAGCGCGAACGTCCCGAAGGCAAACGCCGTATGACCTTTAAGGAGCGGAAAGAGTTCGAACAGTTGGAACAGGAGATTGCTGCTTTGGAAGAAGAAAAGAAAAACATCGAGGCTGCTTTGTGCAGTGGAACGCTGGGGGTGGACGAGTTGACCGAGAAGTCCAAACGTCTTCCCGTCCTCAACGATGAACTCGATGAAAAGAGTATGCGTTGGCTGGAGTTGAGTGAGATAGAGGGATAAAAACTATATCGAAAGAAATGTTTGAACCGTACCGGATGAGGGGAAACTCTCATGTACGGTTCTTAGACGGAGTTGCACTCCTAACTTGACGGTGGGACTCTGCCATGCACAGTAGAAGTGAAAACTTTAGCAACTTCACCGTATACAAATTTGTGAATGTTCGCTAATATTCCTATCTTTGAGGCATGAAGAGAAAAGAAAGATACATGGCGCATTTTGTAAACCCGTTTACGGATATCGGCTTCAAGATCATCTTCGGGCAACCTGCCAGCAAGGAACTGCTCATTACTTTGCTGAACGAGCTGCTTGCGGGGGAGCATCACATTGAAGACCTGACGTTCATCGATAAGGAAGACAATTCGGACAACGTAAACGACAGGGGGATTATCTTCGACCTGTATTGCCTGACTTCGAGTGGGGAATACATCATCGTGGAGATGCAGAACCGGTGGCACAGCAATTTCCTGGACCGTACGCTGTATTACGTGTGCCGTGCCATCAGCCGGTTGATAGAACGTCCCATAACGGATGAAGTGGAATTGCCGGCTGGAGGAAAAGACAGTGTGTCGGACACGGTAAGTGAAGCACCACTCCGCTATGGTGACCGCTACAAACTCTCAACCGTGTACGGAATATTCCTGATGAACTTCAAGGA
>NZ_NFJG01000041.1:0-31006 GCF_002159755.1 Bacteroides sp. An269 | reverse complement strand
ATGGACAAGAAAAAGATAAAAGAGTTTTTCGCCGATAAAAAGAACCGGCGATTCGCAGGCCTAAGCGCATTGACTTTCTTAGGACTTATCGGGGCATTGGCTTTGCAGGTGGTGTGGCTATATAATGTATATACCTTAATTAGAAATGACATCCAAAAAGAATGTACGTCCATTTTAGATACAGCACTATATGAAGAAGCTAATTTAATATCTAAAAAAGTTCCAGAAGGTACTATAATCGGAGGAGGAGCTCCAAATGATTCTTTACCTATAAACACCTATATCTATGAAGGAATTAATAAATTAGGTATTCGGTATTCTTTAAATGAAATTGATTCATTAGTTAATTTACATTTATGCAATAGAAATCTCAAAAGCCAATATGTAGTTTGTGTTGTCAATCCCTATAACGAAAACGAAATATTTCAGAAAAGTCAACAAAAAACAATACCCACGATAGGTAGTCTCAGAACCTCAATTATACCAATCAGAATAAACAAATCTTTAGGTATACAGCTTATTTTAACAAATCCGCATAAAGTTTTTTTTGAACGCATGGGGCTTCTCATTATCTCCACATTGATTATCTTATCTTTTGTCATCTCCTGCATCATCTACCAAATCCGTATCATCGCGCGTATGAACAAGATTTTCCAGATACGGGAAGACTTCACCTATGCCATGATACACGACATGAAGACACCGCTCAGCTCCATTTTCACCGCACTCTATTTCCTGCATAGCGGAAGGCTGGACAACAAACCCGAGACAAAAGAGAAATATTACACCATAGCCGAAAACGAAGTGGACCACCTGCTGACCCTTACCAACAGGGTGCTCACCCTGTCGAAGCTGGAAAGCCACAAGCTGGAAATGAACCGGGAAGACGTACAGCTGGAACCGATAGTAGAAAACCTGACCGTGAAGTTTACCGCCAAGGCGCAAAAGCCTGTCCGCTTCACCGCCGACTTGAAGGCTCCGATGGTATATGCCGACAAAGAATACCTGGAAGAGGTATTGAGCAACCTGATGGACAACGCCATCAAGTATTCGAAACCCGAAGGGGTAGACATCCGCATCCGTTCGGAACTGAACGAGAAATACACCGTCGTCAAGGTACATGATAACGGCTTGGGCATTTCGGAGGCCGACCAGCGCACCATCTTCAACAAATACGAACGTGCCGCAGCCGGACGAAAGAAGAACAAGAACAGACCTTCCGGCTTCGGCTTAGGGTTGAACTTCGTACAACAAGTGATGCATGCCCACGAAGGAAAGGTATTCGTCACCAGCATCGAAGGAGAGTTCACCGAATTTGCATTATTATTTCCAAGGTAATTATTCAGGTGACCAGGTGACTAGGTACTAGGTGACTAGATATTAAATACATTAGTAAACATCAGCAAGACTATATACTTGATAAAGTATTGTTTTTTACATGTTTTTTAAAACCTAGTCACCTGGTACCTGATCACCTGTCAACTAAAATCACATCGGCATCATCACAAACACACGATAATTCTGCTGGGCTTCCAGTTCTTTCATGAAGCTACAGATATCCGCCGCGCTTATCGCTTCAATCACCGCTTTGGTATCGGCAGGCAATTCGGAAGGCAGCAGCTCGTTGCCGGCTATCTCGCCACACCAATAACTGTTGGTGCGCTCCATTTCGGCAAAGTGTTTTACCATAAACTCTTTTACCTTGGCAAGTTCGGCTTCGTCTACCTGTTGCGCCAGTTTCGCAAATTCGTTGCGGATAATCTCCAGCGCACGGTCTTTCTTCTCCGGTTTCATCGGGAATACGGTCTGATATACCAAAGGCACATCCGACGTACGTTCCAGCACACCGCCGGTAGAAATGGAGTAAGTAGCCCCTTCTTTCTCTCTTACCTCGCTGAGCAGGCGGGCACTCATCAGCTGGGCACACATCGATGCCAATATCCGGTTCTTGAAGTTATAAGGAACGGTTCCGCTTACGAAGATACCTCCATACGCCTGCGGCACTTCCATTTTCAGTTTGACCTCTCCGGTCTTTTCGCCTGCAGTCACCCCTATTCCGCTGATACGCTTAATTTCAGCCTTCAGTGTCGGGTCGGACGGCAACGAAGCCAGATATTGCTCTGCCAGGTTTTTCAATTCTGCTTCATCAAAGTTTCCACTGAATACGAAAGTAAACTGGGAAGCATTGGCAAGTTGTTCGCGGATTATCTTCAGGATATGCTCACGGTTCGCCCCGTCGACATCCGCCGCATCCAGCATCTGCATACGCGGCGACTGATACATAAACTGATTCAATTTCTGCTGGAAAATCAGTTGGGGATTGGATTCCTGGTTCTGAAGCACACCTTTCAACAGGTTCTGCAATGCCGTAAACTCATCGGCGGTGACATTCAATTGCGTAAAGTTCAGGTAAATCAATTCCATAAGGGTCTTCAGGTCTTTGGGAGTGGCATTGCCGTTGACATTGCGCACGTAATGGTCCAGTTCGATATTGACAATTGCTTGCTTTCCTGCCATTTGCTTTGCCAAATCGGCAAAGGTGAACTCGCCTAAACCGTGTTGGGCAGTTACGACAGGCATAAACAGCAAATCGTTTACCCATTCATCGCCGTAAACCGACGTACCACCCTTAGCCGTAGCACGGAATACGATTTCATCGTTTTTGAAGTCAGTCTTCTTCACAATCACCTTCACTCCGTTTGATAGCATCCATTCCTTGGCACCGAACTGGGGAAGCGCTTTTTCCGATACAACCTTTCCGGCTGCCGGAAGCTGGCTTATCAGCGGCTCATTCTTTACATTATCCACATACGGAGCAATCTCTTCGGCATCTATCTGTGCCAATGAAGCCTTCAGGGCTGCGGCATCCGGACAAACGACACCTTCTTTTTCGGGAAGCGCAATCAGAACAGCCATGTTCCGTTCGTTAAGCAACTGGGCATACATCTGATTGACCGCCTCAACCGGAATCTGATTGGCAAGCATATTCATCAGCTGATATTCGTTCTCGATACCCGGAATCGGTGTCTTGTCGAGGAAGTTACGGACATAGGATTCAGCCAGTTTCCTGTTCTCCTGATGATTACGGTTATTGTATGCCTGCTCCAGTTGCGACAGGTATTCAGAACGGCAACGGGCATATTCGGTAGCGGTAAAGCCTCCGCGTTTGGCACGCAACACTTCCCGATAGACCGCGTCCATAGCCGGTTCGGTGTCGCTCCCTTTCGGTACGGCAATATATGCCATCGCCTTCTTGGTCTTACACAACTCCATGTCGCCATGCTGTCCCTGCGCCAAAGCATACGGAGCATCCGGCCGGGTGGAGATGTCGTGCAGGCGATACATCATCATCATGTCCGCCATGTCCAGCATGTATTCGGTGGTAAGCGCCAGCATCGTGTTGCGGAGCGAATCGGGCAATACATCATACTTGAAGTAGAACTTCACCAGCGAGTTGCCCTGCTCCTTGTCCTGTCCGATGGCTATCACCGGTTCGGTAAAATCATCTACCGGATAATAAACACGTTCGGCAGGCTGGGCAGGAAGCTCAATAGGCGCAAACAGCTCCTTGATTTTCGCTTCGATGCGGTCTACATCCACATCGCCTACCACCACGACTCCCTGCAAGTCGGGGCGATACCATTTCTCGTAATAATCGCGCAAAGCCTGATAAGGGAAATGGTCGACAACTGACATCAGTCCGATAGGAGAACGGCTGCCATAGCGGCTATCCGGGAAAATAATGGGCGATGTTTTTTCAAAAATGCGTTGCATGGGAGGCATCTGGCTGCGCCACTCTTCATGAATCACGGCACGTTCTTCATCAATGGCTTTGTCTTCGAGCAACAGACCGTTTGCCCAGTCGCTCAAAATCAGCAGGCAGGAGTCCTGCACGCCGATGCGTTCCGAAGGCACTCCGCAAATGCGGTACACGGTCTCGTCGACAGCTGTATAGGCATTGAGGTTCATGCCGAACTTCACGCCTACCGATTCCAGCCAGGGAATCAACGTGTTGCCGGGGAAATGCTTGGTGCCGTTGAAACACATGTGCTCTAAGAAGTGAGCCAATCCGCGCTGGTTTTCTTCTTCCTGAATGGACCCTACCTTTTGGGCGATATAGAAGTCCACCTGGTTTTCCGGATAGTCGTTGTGACGGATGTAGTAGGTCAGTCCGTTGTCCAGTTTTCCGATACGGACGTTCTTATCCACTGGTACAGGAGGCATCTGCTGTGCACGTAATCCCAAAGGAAGCATGCAGCATCCCGCCAAGGCAAAACAAATAAATTTCGTAAATCTTTTCATAAGTTTTTCTTACTATTTTATTAAACAATCTTTCTTTTAACAGCACAAAGATAAGTATTTGTCTCCACATATTATGTTATCACAATGTTATCTTTAGGTTAACGGGACTTACAGCATAGAGCTACAGACGTGGGCAGCTGATACCAAACAAAAAACAACCTTCTGTATAATCGGTGGTGAAAAAATGTACCTTTGTCGTACGACAAACCCATAAAACAATTCTGGTATGGAAAAGGAAAAAGTGAAAGGCATCCCTTACGGAGTGGCAAGTTTCGAACAGTTAAGGCAGGAAAATTCCTATTACGTAGACAAGACGATGTATCTTCCCATGCTGGAGGAGATAAGCAACTACCTTTTCCTTATACGTCCCAGAAGATTCGGAAAGAGCGTATTTGTCAGCATGATGCGGGCGTATTACGACATTGCCAAAGCGGACCGGTTCGATACACTCTTCGACGGACTCTGGATAAAAGAACATCCCACACCGTTGAAGAATGCCTTTCAGATTATCTATTTTGATTTTTCCATTGTAGGAACAGGATCCAATGAACAGGAACTGGAACAAAACTTCAACAAATATTACGGACAGGTACTGGACGTTTTTGCCGAAGTTTATGCCAGCTTCTATGACAAAGGATTCGAGCAGGAAGTCAAAAAAGAAAGCAGCGCCCGTTCCAAGCTGAACTACCGCTTCTTAATAAACCGCTTCTTAATAAAATCGATGAAAGGCAATTAAATCCCGAAAACCAATGGATAATTTCACTGAAATTCGTATCTTTGTAAATCTTAAAAAACAAATTCGCTTATGGAAAGCAGAGAATTAAGAGACAGATACGTCAACCCGTATACCGACTTCGGTTTCAAGAAACTGTTCGGCACCGAGATAAACAAAGACTTGCTTATCAGTTTCATCAATAGCCTGCTCCATGGCAGAGAAGTGGTGAAAGACCTCACCTATCTCAATACCGAACACCTCGGCATCAGTGAAGCCGACCGCAAAGCCGTGTTCGATGTTTATTGCGAAAATGAGAATGGCGAAAAAATATTAGTCGAGATGCAGCGAGGCATCCAGCAGTATTTTAAGGACCGTAGTCTTTACTATGCAACTTTTCCCATCCGTGAACAAGGACAGAAAGGGGAGTGGGATTATCAGCTGAAATCAGTCTATATCATTGGCATCCTCAACTTCACGTTTGATAAAGATAACGACAATTATTTCCACCACGAAGTGCAATTATTTGATAACCAGACCAAAGAAGTCTTTTACGATAAACTGACTTTCATCTACTTGGAAATGCCCAAATTCAATAAAACAGAAGATGAATTGACTGACATGTTCGAGAAATGGCTTTTTGTTCTTCGCAATCTTTCCCGATTGATGGAACGTCCCAAAGCCTTACAAGAACGCATTTTCACCAAGCTTTTCGAAGCTGCCGAAATTGCCAAGTTCACTAAGGTGGAATACGATAATTACGAAGAAAGCTTAAAAATCTATCGAGACTGGAAAAATACGATTGATACCGCAAAGAAAATTTCATGGGAAGAAGGACATGAAAAAGGGAAAGAAGAAGGGAAAGAAGAAGGACGGGAAGAAAAGGCTGCCGAAATGGCTCGAAGTTTAAAAGCGGAAGGGATTCCAGTTAATATTATCGCTAAATGCAGCGGTTTAAGCGAAGACCAAATCAACACCCTCTAAAAATGCATACGAATTCAATATAAATTAGAAACAGTTCTGAATTTCTCCAAAAAGTTTTTCTCGTCTTGATGTTTCCGTTTTCCCCGATAAATTTATTTGACCGAATATGAACCAATACATGATTGAATGGTTCATAATCTGCTTTAAGCAGTCTTACTTTTACGTTCTCCAATTGAAAACCGTACGGTTTCCATATCGAGAACGTACGGTTTTCAATTGGAGAACGTACGGTTTTGATATGGAAACCATAAAAGGATGCCGCCTGCATCGATAATATAACCTAAGCGGAAACTGAAATGTAGTGAACGTATTGAGGGATTAATTATGCGAATCAGGAGTTAAACGTAGTTATGTTTCACAGGAGTTATCACTTCGTTCAGGAGTTAAAGGCCAATAGCCTTGCTTCTGAAACCGGCGCCAAAAAGCATTGGCATCTAACTCCCAGCGGGCGATAACTTTCTATAACTCCCTTTTAACTCCTGATTGTATAAATGTACGCAACGTCCTTCTTTGATTCATTCAAAACTGTTTCCGTTTTTTTCAATCCGTGTAATCTGTGGTGAAAAACACTCACGCTTCCTCTTCTTCGTGCAGAATAAACCGCTCGATTTCTTCAACAGACCCGCAGGCGAATCTTTTCAGCAGCTTGCCTTCACGCAGGTAATAGATAGTGTCGCACACCTCGTGCAAGGCATCCAGCCGGTGCGAAGATACGATGAAGGTTTTCCATTGTGCTTTCAGGTTGCGAATCAGCTGCTTCATCTGGATACATCCTTTCAGGTCAATGCCATTGAACGGTTCATCCAGGATATAAAGGTCGGGGCCTTGCAGACAGACCGCCATAAAGCCTAACTTCTTTTGCATTCCTGTGGAATATTCGGAAGCATAGCGGCCGAGAGGAAGACGGAACATTTTTGTATTCAAGTAATCTATTTGCTTCCGGTTGACCTTCTTCCCGTATGCCCGCAGGCAAAACTCGATGTATTCGTATCCCGTCACCAGCGGATAAAAGAAATTATCGGCTGGCAAATAACCTACCGTCACCCACTCGCCTTTCCGAATCATGCCTTCATACGAAGCCATCCCCGTCAGGCAACGGAACAAAGTTGTCTTTCCTGATCCATTGTCCCCTACCAGTCCATACACTTTTCCCCAGTCGCAAACCAGCGAAATATCATCGAGCACTTTTGCGCGCCCGAACGACTTTGAAATATTCTCCACACGTATTATTTCCATATAGCTTTCCATTTTATCCATACCGCATACGAAAGTATTCCCACGACCGTCAATTCTGCCAGACAGCCCACCCAGGCGAAACAAGTCCATGCAAACAAAGGAATACATACGGCAAGCTGCATCACCGCAATACCGACAGTTACCGGACAAACCCAACGGAACAACGCCATGCTTTGCAGATAGAGAATACCCGATGTCAGGCAGGAAAAGAAAAACAGTACGTCTTCTGCCCGGAACCCTCCGGCAAGGCACATCATCCCGAAAGGCAGGAACAGCACCGATGCATTCCAGCTATTCGCTTTCCATAATTCCCTCTGCAGGATATGATAACTCTTGAACTTCTGCAACAGATGTGCATCGGGTACGTAGCTGTAGGCACCCGACTGGATAATGCCCCAAACCAACATGCCCACCTTTGCCACCCGTACATTGCCGTTCAGACATCCCAATGCCGACATACCTATTACAATAAGGTATAGCCAGCTCATGCGACGGAACATCCGGAGATATTCCATATTGCCGGCATACAGGAATCCGAACCTTATGGGGGTTATCCGGAAACGGACAGGAGGCACGAAAGGCAACAGGCAAATCCCCAACGGCATGCACAAAGCTATCAGCCATTCGCCCCGTATCCCTGCTATTACGGCAAAAGGCAGGCTTAGCAAAAGGTATTCGTAGCAGAAGAAAACCGACACATTATCGGTAAACCTGCGCAAAAATTCCCTGTCCTTCCTTGCCTGGTGATAAGCGCCTATCACCAGCAGGCAGGCAACCGGAAGCATCCAGCCTGTCTTTACCTTACACAATATCGCTACGGCAAGGACGAGCAGCCCAACCAGCAACACGCTCCGCACAATGCCCAATTCCTTCAGCAACCTGCCTCCGCTCTGCAGGCGTAACCTGACATAATATCCAAACATACCTCTGTGCCCGTTCAGCATTTTTCGTAATGATACAACTTACTGATTACTATTGTTTCATAGACTTATCTTCTTTAAAAACAGTTCTTATCTTCTTGCAGAATCCGAAGAGTTTCCCAACACCTGTTTCAACCACGGATATCCCCAAATGATTGCCATATAGACTATACCAATGAATAGAAGTGAACCGAGTGCCGCTCCCAATTCATACCTCCATTCATAAGTGTTCCAAACTACCTGACCATCAACAAGCCATTGTTTCAGGGGACGATAACCACATCTGACAAACAGATATACCCACGCAAAGATGACCAACATCTGCATACGATTCACATGCTTAGCTTTCATATTTCTCATTTAAGTTTTACTGACGCAAAAGTAAGCATCTGTTCTCACACACTATGTTATCGCAATGTTATTTTTAGGTTAACGAGAATTGGCTGGAAGTGCTGGTTGCTGATTTGCATCACTTGCCAAACCTCTCTACATAACAATCTGGAAATTTATAGCAAAGAATATACGGATTGCCACAACTTTTTCGTATCTTTCCGTGTTGATAATATATAAACCCTTTAAAAACAAACATCATGAAACATGCAATGCCTCAGCTTCCCTACACGATGGAAGCACTGGCTCCACTGATGAGCCAAGAAACTTTAGAATACCATTATGGCAAGCACCTGCAAACCTACGTGGACAACCTGAACAAACTGATAGCTGGAACGCCCTTCGAGGACATGAGTCTGGAAGACACTATCTGCAAAGCCGACGGAGGCATTTTCAACAATGCCGCACAAGCTTGGAACCATACATTCTTTTTCGAAACACTGACCGCACAACCTCAAGACATACCTGCCTCGGTGGCAGATAAACTGGCAAAGGACTTCGGGTCGGTAGAAGTATTCAGACAAGAGTTTACCCAAAAAGCTACCACTCTCTTCGGTTCGGGATGGGTATGGCTGGCAGAAGATGCCGGCAAGAAACTTTGCATCCTTTCCGAACCGAACGCAGGCAACCCGCTGACCCAAGGCATGAAGCCCATCCTTACCATTGATGTATGGGAACATGCTTACTACATCGACTATCGTAACCGACGGGCTGCATACATCGAAGCATTCTGGAAACTGATAGACTGGACAAAAGTTGCTGCACGCTTCTAAAACAACCTCTAAAATCGAAACACTGATTTGCGCCGATTCATGCGGATTGATTCTTTCATGGAAAATCCACACGAACCGGCGTTTTTCCACTATCTTCTGTTTTTCCGTCTCGTTTTTTATTTTTTATTAAAAACACTTGCCTTTATACTCCCTTCTTTGATTTATTTGTTACTTTTGTCGCCGAAATTTCATTAAAAGCAAGAAATATGAACACTACACTCTTACTCCTGGGCATCGGTATGCAAGAACTGATTGTCATCGTATTGATTCTGTTGCTGTTTTTCGGCGGAAGGAAGATTCCTGAACTGATGAAAGGACTGGGTAAAGGCGTGAAAAGCTTTAAAGACGGTGTGAACGGACTGGAAGAAGACTTAAAGGCAGACACAAAGAAAGACGAAAACACCCAACCGAATACCGATAAAGACAAATGATGAAAGAGAAAGGGGATAGCACAAAAACGAACGATGCATCGAACATGACTTTTTGGGATCACGTAGATGAATTGCGGAAAGTGCTATTCCGCATCATCATCGTGACGGGAGTGCTCATGCTTGCCGCCTTCTGCTTCAAAGACGAACTGTTCGGCATCATCCTTGCACCCAAAGAGAATGACTTCATTGTCTACCAATGGTTCGACCGTATCGGAAACGCCTTACACATTCCGGGATTATCCGTCCCAGATTTTCATATACAGCTTATCAATACCAAACTTTCGGGGCAATTTCTTACCCACATGAGCGTATCGCTCTATGCAGGCATTGTGCTGGCTTCGCCTTACATACTTTATCAACTGTTCCGTTTTGTCTCGCCTGCCCTTTATGCCAACGAACGACGTTATTCCCTACGCGTAGTAATGTGGGGCTACATACTGTTCCTGCTAGGCGTACTGTTCAGTTATTTTCTGGTATTTCCTTTTACTTTCCGCTTCCTTGCCCTTTATCAGGTCAGTGCGGAAGTAGAAAATGCGATTCTGCTCAGTTCATACATAGACACTCTGACTATGCTGAGCCTGATGCTGGGCATCACGTTCGAAATTCCCATCCTTGCCTGGCTTTTCGCCAAACTGGGATTTCTTACATCTACTTTCATGCGTACTTACCGCAAACATGCCATTATCATTGCACTGGTCATATCTGCCATCATTACGCCTACATCGGATGCCATTACCCTGATATTGGTAGCTGCCCCGATGTCCCTACTCTACGAAGCCAGCATCTTTATCGTGAAGCGGACTAATAAGTGACAGAGACACTCCGGATCAAGTGTGTATGCTGGCTTAAGAAGAGCGGCCCTGAACAGTTTGTTGTACTTGGGAATTATTCCTTGCCAGCTTTTTCCGCTTCTTCCATCTTACGGGTGACAAACTTCAGCTTCAGATTTGCTTCGTTCTGTTCTTTACGGATTTGTTCCATTGCCGAAAGAATACGCGCCAAGTCACTAATAGCCGCTATAGCCTTCACATCATCGGTACGCATCGTAGTTGTATAATTTCGGTCACCGATAAATTCCAGCCGGAAACGGCGTTTGTCTTGATTGGCAACGATAAAGGCGGCTACACCCCCGTCATCTTTTCCTACCCGATAGTCGGCTTTCTCGATTGGACGTCCCAAATCGGTCGTCTCATAACTGTCGGGCGAAGGAGCAGTCTGGGCAAACAGGTCGCCATCTGTGCTCACTTTTACTGCCGTATGGTGTATGCTTCCACCGGCACAATAAATCGAGGTAAGCAACATCTCGCCCAGCTCGTTCACCTGAGCCCGTAAGAACGAACGCCCGATGTTCTTCTCTACCACTTGTGTAGGATAAAAATAATTGCCGATCTCCTGATAGGCAGTATCCTTCTCAAGCACGAAACGGTCTTTTATCGAATCAAGCGCAGCTTGCTTCACCTGCATCATACTATCCAGGTAAGCCAGCGTCTTGCGCTGTTCGTGCAGGTCGACCTGCTGCATCAGGCGGACACCTGCTTTACGCACATCCACAGCCTTGGGATAAAGCGTGCGGATACTGTCTATCTGCAGTTTGGCAAGGTTGTAGTTTCCGGAGGCAAACGATAACTCAGCCCGCTGAAACAATTCTCCTGCACGTTTCGAATCATTGTTGCACCCCGCAAGGAACATCACCAGGCACACGGCCGCTACCATCATCTTTTTCATACGCATCAGTTTTTAATATCCGAACACAGAGACAGGCAAATGCAAAAACATTGTAAATAAAACGTCCGGCATCGCCTTTTCACTTGAAATACAAAGGAAATTTTCCAGAGAGTCGTATCTCCGTGTTCATTTTTTATCATTATCAATCTCCTTTCATGAAACAAAAATACAATTTAATCGGTTCTTATTCGGTAAAGCTCCCCTATTTTTTGTAATTTTGCACGCTATTTACGAGTTTTGAACACAAAAAACGAAACGAAAATCAACTAAGAATGAATCTGAAGGAACATTTTACCAACAAAATATTCAACTTGATTTCCGAAACCGCCGATGAACTGGGATTGGAATGTTACGTAGTAGGAGGCTACGTACGCGACATTTTCCTCAACCGGACTTCGAAAGACATTGACGTAGTAGTAGTAGGAAGCGGCATCGAGGCCGCCGAAGCCTTGGGCAAAAAACTGGGACGCAAGGCACACGTATCGGTATTCCGTAACTTCGGCACCGCACAAGTAAAATACTTCGATACCGAAGTGGAGTTTGTAGGGGCACGGAAAGAATCATACAGTCATGACAGCCGCAAACCCGTAGTAGAAAACGGTACACTGGAAGATGACCAAAACCGCCGTGACTTTACCATCAATGCCATGGCGGTCTGTCTGAACCAGGCGCGATACGGAGAACTGGTAGACCCTTTTGACGGGCTGAAAGACTTGAAAGAACGGATTATCCGCACACCGCTCGACCCGGATATCACGTTCAGCGATGACCCATTGCGTATGATGCGCTGCATCCGGTTTGCTACCCAACTGAATTTTTACATCGATGAAGAAACATTCAATGCCCTGGAACGCAACCGCGAACGCATCAAAATCATTTCGTACGAACGTATCAAAGACGAACTGAACAAAATCTTGCTTTCACCCATACCGTCGAAAGGATTCGTCGACTTGGACCGCTGTGGCCTGCTGGAACTGATATTTCCCGAACTGACAGCTCTACAAGGTGTAGAGGTGCGGAACGGACGTGGACATAAAGATAACTTCTACCACACCCTGGAGGTGGTGGACAATATTTCCAAGGTTTCGGATAATCTTTGGTTGCGTTGGGCAACCCTATTGCATGACATCGGCAAGCCACGCACTAAACGTTGGGACCCACGTCTGGGATGGACGTTCCACAACCATAACTACATAGGAGAAAAGATGGTACCTGAAATCTTCCGTCGCCTGAAACTCCCGATGAACGAAAAGATGAAGTATGTACAGAAGCTGGTAGGACTGCACATGCGTCCCATTGTGATAGCCGATGATGTTGTGACCGACTCTGCCGTGCGCCGCTTACTCTTCGAGGCAGGTAATGATATCGATGACCTGATGGCATTGTGTGAAGCCGACATCACTTCGAAAAATGAAGCCCGTAAACAACGCTTCTTGGACAATTTCAAATTAGTACGTCAAAAGTTGAAGGATTTGGAAGAAAAAGACCGCATCCGTAATTTCCAGCCGCCGGTAGACGGAGAGGAAATCATGCAGATATTCGCCCTACATCCTTGCCGTGAAATAGGTGATCTGAAGAGTGCCATCAAAGATGCCATCCTTGACGGCCTCATCCCTAACGAACACGATGCAGCTTTCCGTTTCATGCTGAAGAAAGCTGAGGAAATGGGGCTGAAGCCAGTAAATTTACCTAATAACAACCTCATATAAAATACACATATCATATAGGATTCCCATTCGCCTGCAAATTGAATGGGAATCCTTTTATGAACCTGAGTTATCCAACATATTGTCCCTTTTGTTCTATCCATTGTCCAATATCTTACTTACCTTTGCCCTTATTATACTATATATTAATGATAGAAATGAAAGAAGTAAATCCGAAAGAAACGACCCGTGCATACGCATTTGAAATGTGGATAGATGCCCCCATGCCCATGCTCACCTTTTTCAAGACCATAGATGTAACCCGCCTTGCCCGGATAAGCAAACGGACTGGATTAAAGTTCAATATGCTGATGTGCTGGTGCATCGGACGGGCAGCACGCCATATCAAAGAGTTCTATATGCTTCCGGTCGGTAAAAAATTGATAGAATATGACAACCTTGCCGTTTGTGCCGTTGTGGCTAATAGAGAAGGAGAAATAAGCTCCTGCGACATTCCTTTTTCTAATGACCTGAAACAATTCAATGAAGATTACCTGCGGCTGACCAGGCAAGTTGCTGAAAGCTGTCAGAATCATGACTTGACGGACTGCATGGTGATTGGCACATCTGCCCTTGTGCAATATGAAATAGACGGAGCGGTAGGTATGTACAGCGGAGTGTTCAATAATCCGTTTCTGATTTGGGGCAAATACAAACGGCATTTATGGAAACTGAAACTGACTGTTTCTTTCCAGTTTCATCATACACAGATGGATGGGGCACATGCTTCGTGTTTTTTGGAGAATCTGCAAAAAGAAATCAACTGTCTGGTGGTATAATCAAGAACAAATGTTATCTTTGCGGAACTAATGCCAGTCAGGAGTTAAACGTAGTTAAGTTTCACAGGAGTTATCACTTCGTTCGGGAGTTAAAGGCCAATAGCCTTGCTTCTGAAAACGGCGCAAAAGGTATTGGCATCTAACTCCCAGCCCGCACCGACGGGCGATAACTACCTATAACTCCCTTTTAACTCCTGATTCGCATAACTAACAGAAAAATACCAGTTGTTCAATCCTATGAAATGGCAAGTGTGCATATAGCTGCGCTTAACGGATAGCATTTCAGTCATAGCTATTCAGCAACGGACAGGCTTATAACAGGTTTGTCCTTTCTTGTTTTGCCATTATTCCAAATTTATAATTATGCGATGTGTCATGCCGCTACGTGCAGCAAGACTTGTCGCATCATATCAAGTTGAACAATGAACTATACATATAAGCATATTGGGCTCATCGCTTTTCCTGTAATGATGAGCATCCTTATCGAGCAACTGATAAACATTACTGATGCCTTATTCTTGGGGCACGTAGGCGATGTAGAACTTGGAGCATCCGCACTTGCCGGAATCTGGTATCTGGCTATCTATATGCTCGGCTTCGGGTTCAGTTTAGGGCTACAGGTAGTAATCGCCCGCCGTAACGGAGAACAACGGTATGAAGAAACAGGAAAAACGTTCTTTCAAGGACTGTTTTTCTTGCTGATGCTAGCGGCGTTCCTTTGCCTGTTGTCTCAAATACTTTCTCCAGTTCTGCTGAAACATCTGATAACTTCAGACGATGTCTACAACGCAACTGTGTGTTATCTGAATTGGCGTATTGGGGGATTGTTATTCTCTTTCCCACTCCTAGCCTTACGCTCGTTTTTAGTAGGCATTACGCAGACAAAAGCCTTGAACATGGCGGCTTTCACAGCCGTACTGGTGAATATTCCGATGAATTGGCTCCTGATATTCGGATTCGATATGGGCATATCAGGAGCAGCCATAGCTTCTTCATTTGCCGAAATGTGTTCGTTGGTAGTATTGGCAATATATCTGTTCCGGCATATTGATGAAAAAGTATATGGCTTACGCTGGCACATTGAGATAAAGATATTAAAAGAAATATTTTCTATCTCGGTATGGAGCATGCTCCAATTCTTTGTCAGTGTAGCCATTTGGTTTCTGTTCTTCTTGGCTATCGAGCATTTGGGAGAAACAGAATTGGCTGTATCGAATATTGTAAGAAGTGTTTCCGCCCTGTTTTCCGTTATCGTCAATGCGCTGGCTGGTGTTACCAGTTCTTTGGTGAGCAACCTGATTGGAGCAGGTGAAAAGGGAAAAATCTTCCCGCTTTGTCACAAAATTATCCGTTTAGGATATGTGGCAGGTATCCCATTGATTGTTCTTGCCTTGGTCTTTCACCAACACATCATCGGGGCTTACACAGAAAATCCGGTTATCGTACAAGTTGCATGGTTGCCGTTTATGGTTATGCTGCTGAATTACTTCCTTGCACTTCCCGGCTATGTTTATCTGAACGCAGCGACAGGAACAGGAGCAACGCGGACTGTATTTGTCTTTCAACTGACAACAACCATTGTTTATCTGTTTTGCTTATGGGGATTAAGCCATCGTAATGTTCCGTTAGCAGCTTATTGGGCAGTGGAATACCTGTTCGTGCTTGGGCTTGGGGTGCAGTCTGTCATTTATCTGAAATATAAACACTATTGAGTACTAACTTTCAGGAACTTACCGTTGCTCCATGTATACACAATGGGAGCATTTATCAAATAAGATTTCAGCTTGTCTGCCGTAGTTTTATCCATATATTGAGGGGTGGTGTAACTTACTGAAAGCGACAGGTCTTTGTCGGACAAGCGTACTTCCTTCAGATACATGTCTGCATTCAGGCGTAAGTTACGCAAAGAGTCGGAAGCTGTTTCAGAAAGTACAGACTTATAAAATTCATTCTCTTCAGGCAAAGTTACAAAATCTGCTGCCGGTAATTCATTCCAAGCCGTATCATAAAACTTGACCTCACTGTCGGGTACAGGACCACAATAAGTACGGACCACACACACCACTTTCACCGAATCGTTCAGCGGCAACAGTTTCATTTCTTCCCTACTTGACTTGCTGACGTGCACTAACAGGTAATCGTCTGTCAACTTCAGCATTTCCGAGGTCTGTCCGAAACGGTTTTTCACCTCCGCTTTCATGTTGCTGGCCAGAAAATCACCGAAATCTTCCCGGTTCACTTTAGTCAACAAAGGAGAAAGCGAATCGGGTAAAGCAATGTATAATGATTTTAAATCTTGTGCCTGCAAACTCATGCTGCAAAGCATACACACAAGTCCTATAATCCATTTCATCTTAACTATCGTTTTTTATTTCCCGCCAAAGATAGGGATTTCTTTCGAGCAGACAAAACTATTTAAATGAAGAATGAAGAACGCAGAATGAAGAATTCCATGCGGAATTCCATGCGGATGAAAATTCTTCATTCTGCGCAAAACGCGATTCTTCATTCCTCATTCTTCATCCGCTTCAAGAAGTCGGTAGGGCTTTCGCCGAAGTAGTCTTTATAGCACTTGGTGAAATACGAAGGCGCACTGAAACCTACTTCATACGTTATTTCGGCGATGGTCTTGTCGGTAGAGGCCAGCAGCGATGCGGCACGTTTCAACCGCGCGATGCGGAGCAGTTCGTTGGGCGAGTAACCGGTCAACGCCTTAGACTTCCGGTAAAGCTGGACACGTCCCAGCCCTAATTCCCCACCCAAGTCTTCCACACTCAAACCCGCATCGCCCAAACGGGCTTCAATCAACTCGCGCAGTGTCTCCACAAAACCCTTGTCCACCTCGCTGATTGACTCCTGTTTCAGAGCCGAACGGTCGGCAAAGAAGCTTTGCAGACGGCGGCGGTTGTCTATCAGGTTCCGCAGGCGCACCTGCAGCAGCTTGGCACTGAAAGGTTTCAGGATGTACGAATCCGCCCCACACTCGTAGCCCTGCACCTTCTGCTCGTCCATCGTATAGGCGGTGAGCATCATCACCGGGATGTGCGAGGTCTGCACTTCCGACTTCAGCCTCCGGCAACACTCCATGCCGTCCATCACCGGCATCATCACGTCGCAGATAATGGCATCGGGCACGTATTTCATCGCCTGCTGAAGCCCTTCCTGCCCGTTGGAGGCCTCCAGCACCCGGTATTCCCTCTCCAGCAGCAACCTGACATAGTCGCGCACGTCCTGATTGTCATCGATGACCAATACCGTTTCACGCCGGTCGTCTTCGCCCGCTTCCGGAGACGCCTGCACCGTTCCCTGACCGGCGGAAAGCACCGCTCCCTCTTTCAGGCTTGCCGGAACCGCCTGCTTCTCCAGCCCTTCGGCAAGCGTGCCCGCCTGCTTCATCGGCATCTCCACCGTAAAGATGGTGCCCTTGCCTTCTGCCGAATCCACCTTCACCGTGCCGCCGTGCATCTCGGTGAAAGCCTTCACCAACGCCAGCCCGATGCCCGAACCGGCATAATGCACGTCTATCTGGTAAAAACGCTCGAAGATGTGCTGCACGTGCTCGGCGGAAATGCCCACTCCGGTATCCGAAACCTGATAGCGCAGCCAGCGTGTCCCCCCGTGCTCGAATTGCGACAAGGCAAGCTCCACCCGTCCGTTCTCGGGCGTGAACTTGAATGCGTTCGACAACAGGTTATACGTTATCCGCTCCAGCTTCCCGGCATCGGCTATCATCGTATATCCCTCATCGGAAGGAGCAGCCGACACCGAGAAATGCACATGCTTGCGATAGGAAAGCGTGCGGAAAGCCTCGGTCCACTCGTTCATCTCCCCGGCGATGTCAAACTCCGAAAGGTACATCTTCAGCTTGCCGCTCTCGAACTTGCGGAAGTCGAGTATCTGATTGACGAGGCGCAACAGCACCGTCACGTTCTTATGCACGATGCGGAGCAGGAAACGCTCGTGCTCGTCCAGGTTCCGGCTTGCCTCCAGCTGGTCGACGGGGTCGGCTATCAGCGTGAGCGGCGTGCGGAAGTCGTGCGACACGTTGGTGAAGAAAGCCAGCTTGGCGTGCGTCGCCTCCTCCAGCTGCCTGGAAAGGCTGATAAGCTGGTCGCGCTGCGCCTCCAGCTGTTTCTTCTGCTCGGACAACTCCACGTTCAGCCGGTTCTTTGTCCAAAAGCCCCGCACGGCGACAAACAACGCGATGCCGAACAACGCCAGCATCACCACGCACGTGTACAGCAAAACGCGCTGCGAAGCGTAACGGGTAAGGAAATGGTTTATCCTCTTGTCCAGCATGTCTATCTTCTCGTCCAGCTGGCGGATTTGCCCGGTCTGCATCCGCATCACCCGCGCGTTCCCCTTGTTGACCAACGCCGAAGAGAGCGCAACGTCGTGCTCGTAAGGCTTCCCCGTCAGGATAGCCATCGCCGTCTGCATCACTCGGTCGCCGCCGGTAGGATAAATAAAGGTGGCGTCGAGCTGCCCGCTTGCCACCTGCTCCACGCCATATCCCTCGCCCGCCAGCGCGTCGATGCCCACAAACAGCATTTCCTTCTCGCGCCCGTACTTCACCGCCGCCTCGTAGGCACCCGCCGCCATGCGGTCGTTGTGCGCAAACACCATGTCTATCTCCGGAGCGTGCGTCAGGAGCGAGTCGAACACCAGGCGCGCACGGTCGCGCCTCCAGCCGGCATCCACCGAAGCCGTCACCCGTATGTCGGGATACTCGCGCAAAGCGTCCGTCATACCCCGGTGGCGTTCCGCCGCAGGCGTAGAGCCGCGCAGCCCCGTCACCTCCACCACCCCTCCCTTGCCTTGCAGGCGCGAGGCGATGTATTCGCCCACGTTGTAACCAATGGCATAATTGTCGGCGCCGATATACGCCGTATATTGGTTGGAGTGTATCTTCCGGTCGACCAATATCACCGGAATCCCTTTGCTGTATGCCTTCTCGATAACCGGCGTAAGGACATCCGCCTCGTTGGGCGACACCACCAGCAGGTCCACCTTGTTGCGCATCAGCAGTTCGATGTCGTGTATCTGCCGCTTGTTGTCATCGCCCGCGCTGCGGAACACCACTTCCGCCTCGGGATAAAACAACGCCTCGCGCGTGATTTCCCGGTTCATCTGCTCGCGCCACTCGTCGTCGCTGCACTGCGACACGCCGATGACGTACCGCCGTTGCTGTCCGGAGCATCCCGCCAGCAGCGCCAGCAGCAGAAACAAGCTTACCAAGGATATGCAGTTATGCCTCATCGTATCATCCGTTTAAGTTCTTACCGATGCGAAGATACGCATTTCCGGCGTAATTTTCACCACAGATTGCGCAGATTCAGAAAATTAATTGACCGCTCCGCATAATCCGCAACGAATAAATCGCTACCTTTGCGGCAGAATCCATAAAGAGAAAGGAAAAGCTATGGCAAGACCCATCAAAGAAACCCCGATACTCTTCGGGGAAGACGCACGGCGGTTCGAGGAGCGGATGAAGCAAGTCCGCCGGGAAACGCCGGAAGAAAGAGAACAAAGACTGGCTGATTATGCGTTATTTTTAAAGATGCTCGATTTGGGCGAACGTACAAAAAAGAAAAACGTATGAAAGCCAGCCTGCAAACGCCCTTCTCATCTTACATCGTACGCAAGTTGGGACCTGAAGAAAAAGTAAAATCGTTCGATTGCGGCGATGCCGACTTGAACGATTTTATTTTAAATGAATCCGGATTCTACCAGCAAGCCTTATTGGCGGTTACTTATGTGTTCGAAGCGGCAGATGATGAAAACCACGAACACATAGCCGCATATTTCAGTTTGGCAAACGACCGCGTGTCTATGTCTGATTTTCCCACTAAAACGGAATTCAACCGTTTCCGGAGACATCGGTTTGTCAACGAAAAACGGTTGAAAAGCTATCCGGCTGCAAAAATTTGCCGTTTGGCTGTCAGTCAAGAATTAAAAGGACAACACATAGGCGAATTTATAATAAGGTCTATCAAAAGTTACTTCCTCGCCGACAACAAGACCGGCTGCCGTTTCCTCACGGTAGACGCATACGCCGCCGCCATACCTTTCTATTTCAAGCAGAAGTTCGTGCCGCTGACGGCAGAAGACGAGGGAGCCGCCACACGCTTGCTCTACTTCGATCTGAACGACATCGCCGATTAGAACAATCTCAACCCATGCAGTAAACCGGAACAACAATGAAGACACGAATCTTAGGAATGCTCCTGTGCCTGCTCTGCCTGCCGGGCTGCGGAGACAAGGCACAAAAGAGCCACAAAACAGCCGGTTCAGTCCAACAGGAGCAAGCGGACACCATGACTCTCGGCACGTCCGGCTTTCCGAAAGAAATCAAGAAGGCATGGCGCGTCAGCCTGCAAGACAGCATGGTGTATGTAACTCTGATGAATACCGCAGAAGACGGTCGTGAGCTGCAAATGCCATACGGCGTTTTCCCCTGCGAGGTCTTTCATTACGGAAACGGGAGATGGAAAAACGTGACCACCCAACTCGCTCCGTCCGAACAGCATTATAAAAAGAAAGAAGCCTCCACGTCTTACCCTTTCGATTTTCTTCGGGAAAGCGCCCCTGATGACCCCAGCCACATTTATCCCATCCCCAAGCCGGAGACGGAACTTACGGGATACAATTTGGTGGAACTCATACGAACCATTCGTCCGAACGAAACGGCACACTTTTCTTTTCCGCTCTACAACGGCACGACCGATTCGATAGAAAAAGGGCTGTACCGCCTTACCTTTTATATCGACGGAAAGCCTTGCCACATCGTCTTCGAACTCTGAGCTGAAATACCGTTAACCGTCACGCCGATTTACAATCCGGCGTAAATGAGTATAAGGAACCGAAGGTCGACAAAGTCAATTTTAATCCGCTCAGCAGATACCTAACAGAAAGCGGTAACTTAGTCGTTTACCGGATTAAAAATCCTCATACTCGATGCTTGCGGATTGCAAATCCGCAAAAACGGGAGCTTCAGTCACTCAAACCGTACCGTCCACCTCTTTAAAAAATTCACAGGCTTACCCTTTCGTGTTGCTGGAGCAGTGAAGCGGGGCAGGTCGGCTATTACTTTGCAGGCAATGGAATCCATACGGGCGGCTACATTGGGACTGGCACCGTTCTCTTCCGCCGATTTTTCAATGATTACCTGACGGACATATCCTTTTTTATCAATAAGGAAAGCAACATCCACTATTCCTTTACCAAGGTGTACATCGGCTAACTTCTTTTGCACATAATTCTTTAGGTCTATCGATAAAAGCGGATTTTCGGGATCGGAAGTATGTACAGGAAATATGGGGTCTGTAGCATAATTATAAATTGTATCTTTGCCTATCACATAATACGGAGGTGCAGTGTATAAAACGCTGGCTATAAATTCATCCTCCTTTACCGTATCTGCAGATTGAACATTTTGTTTTTTCCCTCCTTGGCAAGAAAGCAGGGCAAGCGATAATAATAAAAAGAGAATCGTTTTCATAGGCACAAAATTTTATACGGACAAATCTACAAAAAATTATCAAATTCTTTTGGAATTTCCGTTTTCTCCCTCTAACTTGCCGTGCAAATGAAATAAAAAAATATTGAATATCACCATAGTAGAGACGATGTGCACATCGTCTCTACATAAACGCAGATTGGCGCGGATTCACGCGGATTGTTTTTTATTTTTAATCTGCGGAAATCTGCGCTAATCTGCGTTTCCTTATTATTCTGTGGTGAGTCCTTCCGTCAGCCGTGCAGGCAATACCGGCATCGCGCCGTTTTGCGTGCAGACGAATGCCGAAGTGGCTACCGCCAGCCGGTGCGCCTCGTTTACGGGCAAGCCACGCAGGATAGAGGCAACGAAAGCCGCGGTAAACGAATCGCCTGCACCTACCGTGTCGGCAACCTCCACCTTTGGGGTCTCTACAAACGACACCTCGCCCGGCGTGAAGACGTAGCTGCCGTTGACGCCGCAGGTCAGGATGAGCATCCGCAGGTTGTACTTGGCAAGGAGAATCCAGCACTTGTCCTGAAGGTCGATGCCCGGATAGCCGAACATGCGGCTGATGGTGACCAGCTCCTCGTCGTTTATCTTCAGGATGTTGCACTTGCGCATCGACCCGCAGATGATTTCCTTGGTATAGAAGCCCTGGCGCAGGTTGATGTCGAATATCTTGTACTGTCCCTCGCCGTCGGGCATTACGTCCAAGAAGCGGTTGATAGTCTCGCGCGACACCACGCTGCGCTGTGCCAGCGAGCCGAAACATACGGCACGGGTCTGGCGCGCCAGCCCTTCCAGTGCCGGAGTGAAGGGGATGTTGTCCCACGCCACGCCCTCGCGGATGTCGTAACAGGGCACGCCGTTGCGGTCCAGTTCCACCTGCACCGTACCCGTGGGATAGGGCACGGTCTCTATCATGCAATTCAGTTTCTTTTCATGGAAATTCTTCAGAATCTCCACGCCCAACTCGTCTTCGCCTACCGCGCTCACCACACGGCTGTCCAGTCCGAACTGCGATACGTGATACGCAAAGTTTGCCGGCGCACCGCCTATTTTCTTTCCTTCGGGCAGCATGTCCCACAATGCTTCGCCCATTCCTACTACGATTGTATTGTTCATGGCTTTTAAGTTTTTAAGTTTTTGAGTTTTTAAGTTTTTGAGTTTTTAAGTTTTTGAGTTCTTGAGTTTAAGCATTTTGTCAAATTGCATGTAGGGGCGTATCGCATACGCCCTGAAAGCATCCGCATGGATTAGTGGACGTATTCGGGCGTATGCGATACGCCCCTACAAAACTTACAAACTCAAGAACTTAAAAACTAACGCTTCAGTTTAAACATATAAATAATCAGATAAATCACTCCTGCCGTCATCACCGCCACGGCACCGCTCTGGCCTACGGCATCGCTGGCGAAACCCATCAGCAACGGGAAGACCGTGCCGCCGAAGAGGCCCATAATCATCAGTCCCGATATCTCGTTCTTCTTGTCGGGCACGGCAAGCAGGGCTTGCGAGAAGACAATGGAGAACACATTCGAGTTGCCGAAGCCTATCAGGGCGATGGCGATGTAAATCACTGTCAGGTCGTTCGACACGAAGAGAAGCACCATCGCTACCAGCATGCACACCACACTAATGCCAAGGAACGGTTTCGAAGCAACCTTCTGGAGAATCACCGCACCCGAAAGGCAACCCAGCGTACGGAAGATGAAATAAAGGCTGGTGGCAAAGCCTGCCTCGTCAAGCGGCATGCCTAAGCGTTCCATCAGAATCTTGGGAGCCGTGGTATTCGTGCCCACATCAATGCCTACGTGGCACATGATGCCGATAAAACACAACAGGATGAACGGACTACTCAGCAACTTCAGGCAGCTTGAAAAGCCGGAAGCCTTATCGGGCGCTTCCTCTTCTATCGGAGTAGCACCCAGCCAAAGGATGGCGATGACGGCTATCGCCATATAGATGGGGAACAGCACACGCCAGCCCATACCGAACTCGGGAATTGCCTGAGTGGCACCCCACATCGCGATATAAGGGGCAAGGAACGAAGCTATTGCCTTTACGAACTGGCCGAAGGTCAATGAGCTTGCCAGCTTGTCGCCAGCTATAATGTTACTCAACAAGGGATTCAGAGAGGTCTGCATCAAAGCGTTGCCGATGCCCAGCAACGAGAAAGAGCACAGCATGATGCCGTAGCTGTCTCCGAAAAGCGGGAGGAGCAACGATACGAAAGTCACCAGCAGGCTGAGCATCACCGTGCGCTTGCGTCCGATGCGGTTCATCAGCACGCCCGTAGGCACGGAGAATATCAGGAACCAGAAGAACACCAGCGAGGGGAAGATATTCGCTTCCGCGTCGCTCAGGTTCAGGTCTGCCTTCACATAATTGGATGCGATGCCCACCAGGTCGACAAAACCCATGGCGAAGAAGCAAAGCATCACGGGAACCAGTTTCCCGTACTTGATTTGGTTATCTGTTGTCATAAGTCCTCTTTTATTGTGCCACAAACTCTATAACCCGGCTCTGCATCTGCTGGAAGCCGAAAACATCCAACCCAACTTTCATCAGGTAATCGCCTGAATAGACTTTTCCATTTGCTTTCAGCGAAGAAGTGACACCCGGCATCAGATTGATTTCCTTTACCAGATACATCTTTTCGGGGTCAAGCCCTTGCACGCGGACCGCCAACAACTTTTCCTGATAACGCGGATGGATGTCGTAGGCGAACAGCACGGCGCTGGCTTTATCCTCACTCACATAATTGACCGCCATGTGATTGCTTTCATAAGGCGAGACCAACCGGTATTGGCTTCCTTCAAGAATAGCCGGTTTCAGACGGTTCCAATTAGCTACAGCCGCACGGCAATATGCCAATTCATCTTGACTCAACTCATCAAGACCAATATCAAAGCCCAGCTTGCACATCGAAGCCATGTCGGTACGGAACTTGACAGAAGACGCCCTGTTCCAGCTTGTCACATGGGCACACATCGCCTTGGCAGGAAAGAAATGCGAGAAGCCCCATTGGATATAAGCCCGTTCCACAGGGTCTGTATCGTCACTGCACCAAAATTCATCGAAATACTTCAAAGCTTCGTAATCACAACGTGCACCACCTCCAGAACAAAGCATCATGGTTACGTCTGGATAATTTGCATGTACACGCTTCATGACATTATACACTCCACGCACATGGTCTATGTACAAACGTCCCTGGCGTTCTTTTAAGTAAGGAGAATAAATATTGGTTATCGGACTGTTGCAATCCCACTTGAAATAAGCCAACTCCGGATTTTCTTTCATCAGCTTATCCACAACCCCACACACATAATCCTGCACTTCCGGATTACTCAAATCCAATACCAACTGATTGCGATAATAATATCTTTCTCTATTGGGGTAATGAATCGCCCAATCAGGATGTTTCTCGAACAATTCACTTTTGGGATTCACCATTTCCGGCTCTATCCAAATGCCAAACTTCACACCAGCCTGTTTGGCAGATTCAATCAATGCCGGCACGCCTCCGGGCAATTTATCTTGCGTAGCTTCCCAATCGCCTAACCCTGCCTTGTCATCTTTACGTGGGTATTTATTTCCAAACCACCCGTCATCCAGCAAAAATAAGTCTACACCTAAGTCCTTCGCCTCGCGCATCAGTTCAGCCAACAGTTCTTGATTGAAGTTGAAAGCTGTATTTTCCCAATTATTGAGCAAGGTCATACGGTCCCCTGTTCCATTCTTCAACTGATACTTGCGCATCCAGTTCTGCAAGTTACGGCTGCCTTGTCCCGTTCCTTCCGTACTGTATGTAAAGACAAATTCAGGTGTTGCAAAGACCTCTCCACGCTCCAACGGATAGACAGAAGCATACGGATTGATAGCTGGAATGACACGTAAGTTTCCTACATTATCAACCTCGAAGGTAAAGCGGAAATTCCCGGTCCAGCCCAATGTACCCATCAATACATCCCCTTGATTTTCACTGGCTGGCTGATCTAACCCAACCATAAAAAACGGACTGGCATGCATTGCCGCACGGCTTCCCAACTTAGTGTCGACAATCTTCTTTCCCGGTTGAAGCTGCCCGGTGCTCATCTGAGCTTCCTTTGCCCAGTCGCCTGTAAACTCGGTCAGATAATAACTGCCCCTGTTGAAATAAAGCATCGTAGAAGCATACGCCGAAAGATAAACCGGTTTCTTTTCCTGATGCACGATTTCACTCCATGTCTTGATGACATCTTCTTCCGGATATGCCACATAATGCAACGTAACTTCTACCGGATATGCATCATCACGCAACACGATATCGGTTTGCGTTCCCCCTTCCACCTCTTTCATCGAAGATGATACATAATAGAGCCAAGTGGAAGCGTTCCCGTCGTTGTGCGTCACAGCCAATGCCGGTTCGAAGAAATCCTCATTTCCCGAGCCGCTGTACACTTCCCAGCCCCGTTTGCAGACGCTCCCGTCCGAAGCGGCATGTACCGCCCAGTCTAATTCCTTCAAATCGGATTCATGCAATAATTTCTCACCCAGATATGTCTGATACAACCGTCCGTTCTCTGCCACCTGTAACACCAAATCGGTATGATTGGTAGAAATACGGATAACCTGATTTTCGGCTGCCTCTAATGCATTCCCTGCCAAAGCAAGCCCCATTGCAGCACACAATAAATGTCTCATCATAGCCATTCGATTTAATCTATTAAAAAACAACAAACAAAACAACGACACACAAGCGTAGAGTTTCTATTCAGTCTGATTTTCAGGCCATTTCCTCCACGCCTCTGCGTCGTTGCAAATCGTAATAGTAATTATATGGAAATTAATTATAGCCCCAGTTTGTATACTTTCATGTTTGAAACTTGTGCCTCACCACCCTCGGTATAGAAACGGAGCGTATTATACGGTTCGGTAGGGAACACCAGATTTGTCATTGCAATGCGTCCGCCATCCACAAAAATTTCTACCGAACATTTGTCCACAAATACATTCAGGTGGTAAGTCTTGCCTTCGCACAAAGAAAGCGGTGCCCATGTTCCCAACGCAAAATCATTTTGATAATTGACAGACATCGTTTTACGGTGGTCGTCTGTTTCTTTAGCATGCGGTTCCGATTTCTCCCCGAAAGCGACCAGCCCACTTGCCGTACGGTCCATTACCAACTTACCCGACTTCATATCCAAGTAAATCTTTGCGACTTCACCTTTGGCATTCATCAGGTCGAAACCTGCTACACCCGATGTGTTCGGAGTTATATCCATTTCCAATTCGTATGCACCGTCTGTCTGCGGAACAATCTCATCAATCTTATATTCGTCTTTCACCGTAATCGGGTCGAACGAACGGGTATCTTTGCGCAACGCTTCCACTTCCTTCACCACGTCGGCAGCTACATAAATCTGACCGTCCTTGGTGTACAAAGACAATTCACGAGGCAATCCGTTGGCACCCCGATATTGGCGGATTGGGGTCACATTGGCGTATTGCCAGTTGCTCATCCAAGGAATAGAGATGATACGTTCGCCCGTATTCGAAATGCAGACCGCCGCATAATGGTCTTTTCCATAATCCAACCACTTTACGGTTTCAGGTTTCGTATCACATGTAAATTCTTTCCCGTCGAAATCTCCTACAAAATATTCCGTTGCGCTTCCGCCGAACATACATCCCGGATTGATATTGACCAGCATCACCCATTTCATCTTATTCTTATCCCCATCTACAGGCAGCTGAATGAAATCCGGACACTCGAACTGATTGGGCTGTGCACCGTAACCTTTGCCGAAAGCACTCATATATTCCCAGTCCTTCAAATTCTGTGAAGCATAAAAACGCATTTCCTTATCGGCAGAAACAATCATTACCCACTTCTTGTCGGGTTCATACCAAAAGACTTTCGGGTCGCGGAAATCCTTTAAGCCGTCAAACGGGAGCAGCACCGGATTCTTCTCATATTTCGTGTAGGTACGTCCGTCGTCGGTACTGTATGCCATGCATTGTATCTGCCCATGTTCGTCACTTGCCGATGTGTAAAGAGCAATCAAGGCATTGTCACCATAACCAGCCGTATTGTTTTTATCAACCACAGTACTACCGGAAAAGATATGTCCCAGTGTATCGCGGGCAATAGCCGGTTTCAAATGGTTCCAATGGATAAGGTCGGTGCTGACCGAATGCCCCCAGTGCATATTTCCCCACTTCGAGCCGTATGGATTGTATTGGAAATATAAGTGATATTCACCGTCTTTATATACCATGCCATTCGGGTCGTTCATCCAACCGTAAAGCGGAGTATGGTGATAAACAGGACGGTAATAATCAGTATTGCTTGTATCGAACGTATCTGTCAATTGGATATGCTCCCAACATACAGCATCGGCAACCACCTTACGAATTGAAACAGTTGCATCCCCACCTTGCGGAATCTCGAAAGGAACATAATACTCAATGCTATCAACGGCAAGACGGACATCCATTGCCATATCGGCAGGACTTCCGGTCTCCAATTTGACTTTGCCTTCGTTACTTGACTCTTGAATAGGTAACAAGAGATATTTGCCAGGAGCAGAAACGTGTACCACAGTCAAGGTATCTCCTTGGTGCTCAATCGTAAAACCTTTTGGGGACTGACAAGCAACCATGCCGCATGCCAGCATTGTTCCCATTGCGAGATGAATCAGATTCGTTTTCATGGTGTATCTATTTTTCGTTGTAAATATAGTATTAAAATTTCAATTGCGCAGAAAATTCTACGGTAAACGGACGAATATAGCTTCCAGCCATTACATGACCCGCATATTGTCCGGCATCTTCTTTCTCAATCAGTTCGGCACCGGCAATGCTTCCTTTCGCTCCGGTCTGGTTCAGGAAATTAACTACCGTACAGCCCAAAGACAATTTCTTGTTTACCTGCCAGTTCAGTCCGCCGAAAGTTTCCCAACGTCCGTTAAAATAATAAGCATCGTTGATGTTTGCATACGTCTTACTGAAATAACGGAAACTGGTCCAGATTTTCAAGTCTTTCGTAATCATATAACTAGGGTCGATTTCCACAATGACCTGGGGAATCTCGGCTACGATATTGCCTGTTGCATTGATGCTTCCCACATAACCGTCGGGGAAAGTAACCGAAGTCTCGTATTTCTTATAAGTCGGTTTCTGGTAAGTGAACAGGAAGTGAAGATCGAAACCTTTGAACGGCGTAGCAACCACATCGGTAGTCCATCCCAAAGTCTTGATATCGTAAGTCAACGGAGCCGCCATAATCTGGTTCACACCGTTTACGGCATGCTGCAGGTTCAGCGTAGAGTTGTTGTTGGTTTTCGAAATATAAGAGAACAAAGAAGTCAGGCTCAACCAGTCATTGTTATAATAGATACCTACCCGTCCCAACGGTACCGAAATCTTATCGGTATTCGGCGTTGTAGCCGGAGCGAAGTTTTCGATACGCGGATGCTGGGTGATATAAGTAAAGTCTCCGGTAAAACCAAATTGTTTGGTCAATTTGTATGTAGCTGCGGCACTCAATGCATAGTTAAACCAATCATACGAGATAGGCGTAGGAGCAATCTTCACACCGCTCGGACTTGTCGCGCCTATATAATAATTGGCAAAACGGCCGACAAAGTCACCGTTGGCATCTTTTACCGCCAGGTTTTCACCACGCAACGCCTGATATTCCAGACGTGCCCCGTAATACAAATTAAGGTTATCTGTTATGTCCCAATCGTGGGTGAAATATATTGCAAGTTTGTTTTCGTGTCCTTTATAATATTCTGAAGCGTTCTTATTGAAATCGTAATAATAGCCATTTCCGCTATATGAACGGTCGGCATAAGTAGCATAATCGGCATTGAACAGACGTACCGGATAGCTTCCATCCATTGGCACCGACTGGTCATACATCGTCGTATTCGAAGTGTAATCCACATCATAATACCATTCATTCACACCCAAACGCCACGTACCATTGTTCACCTTGCGCGAAAGCTCGGTGGTAAACATGAACTCGTCAATAAAGCCACGGTTCAGGCATGACATACGGCTCTGTACATACTCGCCATCATACGCCTTCATGCTTCCGTCTTCGGCTTCATACAGATAGTTGATACCAGCCTCGTTTTGGTCAAGCGACATCGGGGTCTGATAAACCAGTGAGCCGGTAGCATGGTCATATTTCACAATCGTTTTCCATTGCAGCCCGTTATCCCATTTATAGTCGTTCATCAGGACAAACTCGCTTCCCTTATTCTGAGTGGCATCATACAGATTGGTCTTATGCACTTGTCCAGTCCGCATATCCCGATACATCATTTCATTATCTACAGGCAAATACGAAGTAGTTCCCAATGCAAACTTGCCGAATTCCTTTACACTTCCATCGCCTACATAAATAAAAGGAGCCGATTGCGTAGCATAATTATATACCGGATGGCTATTGCTATAATGATACATAGCCGTAAACTCGCCCCGGTTATCATGATAACGTTTTGTCAGAGCGAATTTGTATATCTGTGTACGGTCTTGAAACGGAGTTGACTTGATTTTAAAAGTTCCCGGGTCAAAGTCCTGGTAGATACTTCCACTGTAAAACCAGTCTTTGGCTATCTCCCCGTTCAGGTTCAACGAAATCTCGTGCATGCCGAAATGGTTTGCCTTATAATTCAATGTTCCGTGAAATCCTTTCTGCCCCAATTGGGTGAAAGAATTGACCGCATAGCCGATATTGCCGGTAGTAATCGCCGTTTCCGAAATCTTCAACAAGCCGACATGGCTTAAACTGGCATCAGCACGCCACAATGAATTCACACTATGCGGATTCGTAGCATACGTTACGGGGATACCATTTTCTAACACATTGACATCCGCCGACGGAAGTCCGATTTGAATCTCACGAGGACCGTTGGCACTTGCCGCATTCAGCATGACGTTCCGATTCCCTTCTTCTTTCGAAGATTCACCTTTAGAAGAATTATCTTCCTGGGCATGGGCATTTGCACAAGCTAAAGCAAGCAGCAAAACTGCCGCATTCATCCGATGAAATGAAAACTTTTTCTTACCTGCTTTCATGGTATTACAATTTTAATAGCACAAACAATAAATGATTTTTGTGCAGCAAATGTAGCAAGCAATGCAAAAGCGGTATAAAAGAAATGTTTCATCTTCAAGCAAATATGTTTCCATGTAACATTTTTGCTAAAAGATGAAACATAATTGATAACAAGAAAGCTATTCTGAGAAAACGTTCACGCAATCAAACGGCGTTTCTATTTATCTGCATAGTGCTTGCCATTCCAGTCCTCGCATAATCCTAAGATACCAGGACTGCAGTCCTACTACTAATAGGACTGCAGTTTCTACTCCTCAACACAGCAATCCTAATTAGGGAGGACTGAAAACGGAGTTATATGGAACGTTTCAAACAGTTTTATTCAGTTCCTATGTTTGTAATGTGCTAGCAAAATAGCATAAAGCCAAGAGAATTATTAAATTTGTAAATGAAAGAAATAACTTAATAAAACCTATGACTTTATGCGTA